>JBFZEZ010000031.1:0-3180 GCA_041306585.1 Spirochaetota bacterium
ATCGCGATATTCCTCACGCCGTCGGCATTGATCGCGTATGCCTGTTCCTGTTCCGATTCAGCCCTTTCAACATCGGTATATCCGGAACAATTAATAATCCAGCCAATATTTTTTGTCTGCGCGAAACCCCTCAGCGCACTTATATCGGTTATGTCGATCTCTCTGTCGGATGTTATGAACGGCATCTTTGCGCCGGCCATTATTATTTCGAGGCAGCTCCCGAGCATGCCCTTACCGCCGATAATCCAGGAAGTCATTGCTGTTCCCTCATCAATGTCATGGCCTCTTTCAGCGTCGGGAGATTTTTGTCCTTCTCTGAAACAATCGGGTCAGCAGCAGGCCAGGGTATGTTCAATTCAGGATCATTCCACCTGATACCTGCGTCATGGGCAGGTGAGTATTCCTGTGTGCATTTATAAAAAAGGGATACATCATCAGTCAAGGCGAGAAAACCATGGGCAAAGCCCGGGGGGAGATATAACATTTTCCGGTTCTCAGCCGAGAGTTCATACGATTCCCATTTCCCGAATCCCGGGGATCCCCTGCGTATATCGACAACAACGTCCCAGATTTTCCCGTGCATGACCATGACCAGTTTTCCCTGCTGCATGGGCCCCATCTGGAAATGCAGTCCCCTGAGAACATTTTTTTTTGAAAAAGAAAAATTATCCTGCACAAATTGCGCCTCTGTCACCCGGTCTTTGAATATCGAATTTTTGTAGACCTCGAAGAAGACACCCCGTGCATCAGGGAAAAGATCCGGTTCAATAATAATTACGCCATCCAGGCTGCCTTCTTTAAATCGGAATCCCATCTATAACCTCTTTTGCAAGTATTGAAAACAGATATTCCCCATATGCCGATTTTTTCAACCCCTCCGCGAGTTTCCTCAGCTGATTCTCATCGATGTATCCCATGCCATAGGCAATTTCTTCGATACATGCAATCTTAAGCCCCTGCCTGTCCTCGATAGTTTTCACGAACGATGAGGCCTCATTCATCGATGATGGCGTTCCTGTATCGAGCCAGGCAAAACCGCGGCTCATTAATTTCACACTCAGATCTCCCTTCCGCATGTAAATAGTATTAAGATCAGTGATCTCGAGCTCCCCCCGTGCTGAAGGCGTGAGGGACCGGGCGTGTGCGACCACCGCGCTGTCATAAAAATAAAGCCCGACAACCGCATAATGCGATTTCGGCTGAGCCGGCTTTTCTTCAATCGAAATGACTCTGCCGGCCCCATCGAATTCAACCACGCCGTATCGTCCCGGATCATTCACTGCATATCCGAAAATAACAGCGCCCTTTTTCAATTGAGCTGCATCCCTCAGCATACCCTGGAGTCCGCTCCCGTAAAAAATATTGTCCCCGAGTATGAGACATACGCTGTCCCCGGCGATAAAATCCTCGCCCACGATAAACGCGTCTGCTATCCCCCGCGGCTTTTCCTGGACCGCATAGGAAAAAGACATCCCCAGGCCCCTGCCGTCGCCAAGCAGGGTTTTAAATGTAGGGGTATCTTCGGGGGTGGATATAATTAAAATTTCCCGTATACCGGAAAGCATAAGGACCGAGAGGGGGTAATATATCATAGGCTTGTCATACACCGGAAGCAGCTGTTTGCATACCACCTGCGTCATGGGGTAGAGCCTGGTCCCGGACCCGCCTGCGAGGATTATTCCTTTCATTCATCCCCTCCTTAAAAAAAATATCATTTTCAGCATGAGGATATTTCAGCGAATTTCATAATTTTTAGTATCAATTCAGCAAATAATATTTTGTTTAATTAAATATACAAATATACAAATATACCAACTTAAAAGCCCCCTAAATCCCCCAAAGGGGGACTTTAAGAAAGTATTAATTTGATACGTCATTATTTTTAATTAACATACTTATACATGTACACTCTCCCAAGTCCCCCTCCGGGGGATTTAGGGGGCTTTTAAAAGTGATGCTATGTTATTTCAAATTATACTGAATCGTTACAATTTTTAAAAGAATTGCTTGTTATCTGTAACTGATCAGATAAATTGTACCATCGGAATAAAGAACATGCAAATCAAAATTACAAAAAAAATCAAGAATCTTCTCTTCTTCAGCTTATTTGCAATAGTATCTATTTCAGCCATGATACCGTTCCCTGAAAAAGTGACCCGCGGCATGAGCGACAAGGCTGCCCATGCTGTAATTTTTGCTGTTCTATTTTTCTGGACCGACCTGATTCAAAAGCCCAATCTTATTAAAACAGCCCTTCTCCTCTTTACCTACGGCTTTGTCATAGAATGCATTCAATACCTAATTCCCTACCGGTCTTTCAGCCTGCTCGACATGGCTGCAAACGGCGCCGGGATACTTTTTTACCTTTTTTTAAAGGTTCTCTATTCCAGCATTATGACTTTTTCAGGGTCTAACCGGAAAAAGTCATGACCTTTTCCGGTTAGACCCTGAAAAAGTCACGATGGGAAACGTACGGTCTACAGGAAAACTTCGATCATACTCAAAGACATTACCAATTCAGCTCCTGTATCTTTTAAATTATAATTGACATTTAATAACAAAACACTATAGATATAATTACAAGTATGGAAAACAATTTGAACGACAAAATTCAATACTGGATTGAAATATCCGACTACGATCTGGAAACAGCCGATTCGATGCTTACAGGTAAACGTTATCTTTCAATATTAATCAAAACTAGAGATTTACATGCATGGATCAAAAAGAAGCTCTTGAAATCGTAACAAAATATCTTGCGAAAATTAAAGATATAATCAGCTATGATGATGCCTATGTCTTCGGTTCGTACGCAAATAAAACGCAGCGGGAAGACAGCGACATCGATGTGGGTATTTTCATCTCCTCCCTGGATGACGATTATCTTGAAATGCTTCACAAGCTTTACAAGGCCCGCAGAAGTTTTGATGTCAGAATAGAGCCCCACATTTTTGTTAATGACACTGACCCGGCCGGTTTTTCATATACGGTGCGTAAAAATGGGATCCGCATGTAATAACCCTGCCCTCCGGAGCATGCAAATTCTTTTCTCCATCTAACCCCAAAAAGTATTAGGTCATTTATAGGGGGTATTTACTAAATTGTACCTATATGTCATCCCCGCGCAGGCGGGGATCCTTCTCGCTAGACGCGAATTAAGGATTCCCGTCTGCACGGGAA
>JBFZEZ010000032.1:0-13674 GCA_041306585.1 Spirochaetota bacterium
ATATAAGCATATATACCAATGTGACCTTTTGATATATATTCATTATTATAATCCACAAACAGGTTGAAATAATCTCCAACGGCAAAAATATTTGGAATGAGAGAGCTAAGCAATAAAAGCTTTACTTCCAGGCTTTGTCTGATTAATTTATAAAATAAAAATGGCAGATAAACAAAAGTATAAAATATTCCCTCTATAAATAAGGAAAGTATAATATCATTATAAGTAATGACTTTCATTACATACAACAAGACGGAAGTTATCGCATAAAGTAAAAGAATTTTCCAGATGATTTTAAAAAATAGACCATCTATCGGATCAGATGCTTTTTCAAAAAAATAAGTTATCGCAAACGGAAAAAAAACAAATGCGATAATATACAAATCCCCTAATGAATTATGAAAAAAACCAACAAGTTGGGTCAAATCAGCTAAATACATTACAATAGGTATTGAGCAAAAATTTATAATACCGAACCCCAGATATTCCTTGTGTTTCCTTAAAAGAATAAAAGCAATGATACTCATTATACCAGCACAAAACATGATTCCTGATAGAATAAGTTTTAAAATATCATTTCGTAAAATTTTCTCAATATGGTCTGATTTTGTTGAAATTCTGAAATTACCAAAGAACCCAACAATTCTGGATTGTGAATAAACCCTGACTGATAATATCGTATTTTCATAACCTGGATCAATGGGAATGATATGCCATTGAAAGTCTTTATTGATATCTCTTTCAGACTTTATATTGACTGAAGAATATATCCTTTTTTTTGAGATGAATACATCGCAACTATCAACAACTTTTGGAATAAATAATGATGGATTTTTGATTGTAACATTGGGAATTTTAATGCGATACCAGAAAAAATTACTTTTATCACGGCCGGGTGGATTAATAAGCGAGTTATTTGCTTTCCATTTTACTCCGGAAAAGTCATAAGTCCATACTGGTATGCCTTTGTCATCAACAGGAGAGTCGCCTATGGCATATTCCCAACCGTTTGTGAGTTCAATTGCTTCTTCTTTATATGTTGTTTCTGATAATGCCGGAACCAGCATTTCAATACAAAAAAGGAAAACCAGCACAAATTTTAACTTCATTTCTTTTACTTTTCGCTGTTAAATAATTTCAAAAAAAAGACATAACTCAGATCATTTATTCAGGGCAAAGCCCCGCAAAAAAACTTCCCGAGCCGGCGTCGCAACCCCCGTATACGGCTGATTGCAATTTATTTCCTGGTTTTATGTATTTTGAAAACCCAGGCTAACCAATTTTATCTTTTCCAGCATGTAATAATGCTCAATTCAACCCTTACGTGGACAAAAAATAATAAATCATGAAAAAATCAATGATAAAAAGTAGGTTTATTAAATTCTTATACCAAATAGGAGCAATGAAAATTTGAAAAACAATAATTTATTCATTTAGCAAGAAATCCCATGATCCCATAAAAATTTTGTGCGGTTTATTCAAAAAAACGAACTTAACTAATGAGAGACAATGTTGAAGGACTTCCCAATCGGGTTGTATATACCGAGACATACATCTTCCCAGCAGTTTTTGGGAAGAAACAAATTTTCAACAAAAGAGCAGGGAACACTTTCTAATCACCGCCGGAAACGCTTCAGCCTGAGCGAATTGCTCACGACAGACACCGAGCTCATAGCCATGGCAGCCCCGGCAATCACGGGACTAAGCAGGCCTGACGCGGCAAACGGTATGCCTATGACATTATAAACAAACGCCCAGAAAAAATTCTGCCTGATCTTGCCGATTGTTTTCTTCGAGAGCCTTACCGCAACGGCAATGTCCCGCAGGTCGCCCCTCATGAGTATCAAGTCAGCGGTTTCGATCGCGATATCCGTGCCGCCGCCCATGGCGATGCCGATATCGGCGCTCGCAAGTGCTGGGGCGTCGTTTATGCCGTCCCCGGCCATGCCGACAATCTTCCCCTCGCTACGCATGCGGGAGACTTCAATTGATTTGTTGTGCGGAAGAACGCCGGCGATGATCCTCGTGATGCCGACAGCCCGGCCCACAGCCTCGGCAGTCCCCTGCGCATCCCCCGTGATCATGGTGACCTCGATCCCCATGGCTTGCAGTGTCTGCACCGCCTCATCAGACCCCTCCCTGATCGTATCTGATATCGCGATTACCCCGATCAGCACGCCGTTAGATGCTACGAGCACACCCGTCTTTCCACTGGCCTCAAGGGTATTGAGTGGGCCGGCCCCGACCTGGATCGGGACCCCCTTTGATTCAAGGAACGCGGGTGTCCCGACCGTTATCGATTTTCCATTATGCCTTATCTCCACCCCCTTCCCCGGGAGCATGCTAAAGGTTTCCGGTTCAGGGATATCGGTGAATGATGCCCGTGCCTTTCCATATATAGCTGCGCCAATCGGGTGTTCCGACTTTTTCTCGGCAATCCCTGCAGCGAAAAGTATCTCATCCGGGGATGCGCTGTCGAGAGGGATTACCTCACCCACAGAGAGCCTGCCGGTCGTTATGGTCCCGGTTTTGTCAAGTATGAGGGAATTCATCTGATGCATCCTCTCCAGACTCTCGCCATGACGGATGAGGATGCCGAGTTCGGCCCCTTTCCCCATTCCCACCATGATCGCTGTCGGCGTAGCAAGGCCGAGGGCGCAGGGACATGCTATGACAAGAACCGCTACGGCGCTCACGATCCCCATCTGCAGGTTACCGAAAACCAGGAGCCACGTAAAAAAAACAATCACGGCAACGACGAGAATGACAGGGACAAATACCGCGGCGATCCTGTCAGCCAGACGCTGTATCGGGAGCTTGCCGAGCTGCGCATTCTCGACAAGTTGAACGATCTGCGCAAGGACCGTATCACGTCCCACCCTGCCGGCGCGCATAGTGAACGCCCCGAAAGAATTAACCGTGCCCCCGATGACCTGACTTCCAACAGACTTCTCCACCGGCATACTCTCGCCGGTGATCATGCTTTCATCAATTGCGGAATTCCCTGTTATGATCTCACCGTCAGCAGGGACCCTCTCCCCGGGACGGACTATAATAGCATCCCCGATGCGGACTTCGCTGACCGGCACAGTGCTTTCGCTGCCGTCACGTATAACCGTTGCCGTGCGCGGCTGAAGATGAATGAGCTTCTTTATTGCGGATGAAGTCTTTCCCCTGGCAAGCGCTTCAAGGTATTTCCCGAGGAGCACGAGGGTAATGACGACTGCGGACGCCTCGAAATACAGGGGGCCGGCAGCAAAACCGAGGGCCGGGAGAATAAAACCATTGTAAACGCTGTAACCGTACGCGGCGGAAGTCCCGAGGGCCACAAGCACATCCATCCCCGGACTCCCAGCTTTTATTGAATGATATGCATTTTTGTAAAAACGCAGGCCTATAATAAACTGAACAGGGGTTGCAGCCAGAAATTGAAGAAGAGGCGAGTGCAGGACATGTAATGAAACCGGAACAAACATGAAGATCATACCGAGTATCAAAGGGGCGCTCAGTATGCAAGATGCAATAACCATGAACTTCAATGAACGAATTTCTTTTCTGCGGACTTCATCCCCCGGAACATCATCATTATGCAGCACCTCTGCGCCATAACCGCTCGTTTCAATGGCCTTTACAATCTGATCCGATGATATCACAGCCGGATTATATTCCACCCGTGCCTTCTCGGTCGCAAGATTCACCTGGACATCAATGATCCCTTCCTGCTTCTTTACAACCTTTTCTACTCTGGCAACGCATGCCGCGCATGACATACCGTTTATTTTAATGATTTCTGTTTTATCCATGATTTTCCTTTCCTCATCGATTATACTTAAAATATAATGATATTCCACAACAATGTCATTCCCGCGCAGGCGGGAATCTTTCTTTTACAATGGACCATTGGGAAAACCAAATTTAGTCCAGTATATTATATCATATGATGAAAATAACAACATTAAGTTGCTCATGTGCATTTTTTTTTGGCCACCTTCATACCCTGGAATGAATTCAAATTTTTGGCATTTCTCTTTTATATGTGACCCTCATAATTATCAGGAAAGTTTGACTCATGAAGTAATCCGTAAAAAAATGTTTTTTCCTCCATGACTGATACGCTAATCCTTTTATATGTTATCAGTATATAAAAAATATCTCTAAAATTAAACAAAAACAATAAAATATATTTTTTTCCGACCAAATAACATCCTCAAAAAACATAAATTCTAATATGACATAATTTTTTTTAAAAAAAAATAAAAAAATAGTTGACATTTTTTATTGTCGAGCCCTCTATTATGTCTCATAATTATGATGTATACAAATTGTAATAGATTCAAGAATATCAAACTAAATTTAACGCCAATAAAAATTATTGACCGGGGTACATTTCGTCGACAAGGAGTGTTACAGGAAAAGCTATAGTAAAACATTATAATGAATTGGGGATTTCATTGTAATAATATATCGTACTATTGGTACTTTATTTAACTAAAAAAAGGGGGGATCTGAATGCCAGTTAAACATGACACACATGCTATCCTTGAAAATAATAATACATGGGTATTCCCTCATCTTATAAACTTCGAAACTGCATCAAGCTATTCGCAAAAATTCATCGATATACCTTTTAATAAAAACATAACATTCGATCTGAGCAATACTGAGAATGTACATTCATCCTTTATCGGCTTCCTCATTGATTTAAAGCAGAAGATAGACACCAATGGAGGATTGCTGACAATTAACCCATCACCCTCTCTTGAGCGTTTGCTCAACATAATAAATTTGCACGATTATTTTCTGTCATAAATTGACTCAAGTTAATACCCCCCCCCAAAAAAAAAGAAGAACCTCCCGAAAGGGGGGTTCTTCTTTTTTTATATGTTTTATAGTATATTGACTTTGGGTATTAAACGACGTAAAATCTTACGTCTCTACTTGGCGTTTATCCACTTCATCATTTTGCGAAGTTCAGCCCCTACTTTTTCTATCTGATGGTTCCGCTGTTCTTCTTTTATTTTATTGAAATACGGACGGCCATCCTCGTTTTCCTTTATCCAGTTCCGTGCGAAGGTGCCATCCTGGATCTCCGTCAGGATCTTCTTCATGGTTTTCCTGGTTTCATCGGTGACAATCCTCGGGCCGGACACGTAATCGCCGTATTCAGCTGTATCAGATACGGAATAGCGCATATAATTGATCCCTCCCTGATAGAACAGGTCGACGATCAACTTCAATTCATGCAGGCATTCGAAATAGGCAATCTCGGGCTGGTAACCGGCCTGAACGAGGGTATCAAACCCGGCTTTGACGAGCTCAGAGGCCCCGCCGCATAAAACAGTCTGCTCGCCGAAAAGGTCGGTCTCGGTCTCTTCCTTAAAAGTCGTTTCAATGACGCCGGCCCTGGTCGCTCCAATGCCTTTTGCGTAAGCAAGGGCCGTCTTTTTTGCCGATCCGGTTGCGTCTTTGTGAATTGCGATCAGGCAGGGTACCCCGCCACCCTTAACGTATTCGCTTCGAACAAGATGCCCCGGGCCCTTCGGTGCGGCCATAATAACATCAATCTCATCCGATGGCACAATTTGTTTATAATGAATATTAAAACCATGTGAAAAAACAAGGGTCTTTCCTTTTTTCAGGTACGGCTCGACTTCGGTTTTATACAATTTAGCCTGAATGTGGTCCTGGGCAAGGATCTGAATAACGTCCGCCTTTTCCGCCGCTTCCTTCGCGGTCACAGGTTTGAAATTATGGGACTCCGCAAGTTTATAGTTGTCAGTCCCCGCCAGTTCAGCCACAATGACGTTAAGCCCGCTTTCGCGTAAATTCTGGGCCTGGGCATGTCCCTGGCTTCCGTACCCGATAACCGCAATAGTTTTTCCTTTGAGTACTCCAAGATCAGCATCTGTATCGTAATACATCTTTGCCATATGCATTCTCCTTATTTTTTATATACCGTAATGACAGATAATTATCCGTCTCTATTGACGGATGATTGTAAACATTGATAATTTTAGAGACAGAAGATTTTCTGTCTCTACGGGATCATTCTTTTGATAACGACACCCTGCCTGACCGCATCAATTCCTTGATGCCGTAGGGCCGCACTAATTCGATGAAATCTTCGATGCGTCCGGGATCACCTTTCACGACAAGGGTTATACTTTTTGCCGAGATGTCCGCAATGTCCGCGTGGAATATTTCGCCGAGCTGAGATATTTCAGCGCGCTTGTTCGGGGCAGCGTTGATCCTGACAAGCGCAAGTTCACATTGTACTGATGAAGCATTCGTATGATCTGAGACTTTAATGACGTCGATCAACTTATTCAGTTGCTTTTTCACCTGTTCTATGACGCGGTCATCACCGCGCACAACGATGGTCATAACGGAAATGTTCGGCTGGTCGGTGGCGCTCACAGCCAGCGAGTCAATATTGTAGCCGCGCGCGGAAAAAAGACCGGCAACACGGGCCAACACCCCGAATTTGTTTTCAACCTTGACTGATATAATATACTGCTGATCCATAACCGCTCCTTATGCAAGTTCCCGCATGATCGTTTCTTTGACCGATTTCCCGGCAGGAACCATGGGATACACGTTCTCCTCCCTGGCAACATGAAAATCGATAATAATCGGCTTATCGGTGATTGAAAGCGCCCTCTGCAGAGCGGGAACCACCTCTTCATACTTGGTGACGGTTATGCCGACGGCCCCGTATGCCTCAGCGAGCTTTTCAAAATTCGGCGCGAAGTTAATGCAGGTATGCGAATAACGCTTATCGTAAAAAAGCTGCTGCCACTGCCGCACCATTCCCAAAAAACCGTTATTGAGGATCGCCACAATGACCGGGAGACGGTGCTGGACAGCGACGATCAGCTCCTGTATATTCATCTGGATAGAACCGTCGCCCGCAATATCGATGACCCGCTTATCAGGCCGCGCCAGCTGGGCGCCGATTGCCGCAGGGAACCCATATCCCATTGTTCCGAGGCCGCCTGATGAAATGAAAGTGCGGGGTTCGGTATATTTATAAAACTGCGCCGCCCACATCTGGTTCTGGCCGACCTCGGTGCAGATGACGGCCTCGCCCTTTGTCTGGCGGTATATCTCTTCAACAACATACTGGGGTTTGATCCTTCCCCTTCCCGTATCTTCATATGAAAGGGGGTGTTCTTTTTTCATAAGAAGGATCTCCTCGACCCAATGGTCGATCCCGGGGGCTTTAATGATCTTATTCATCTCCTGCAGAATCTGCTTGCAGTCACCAACGATGGGTACGTCAACCAGAACATTTTTACTCACCGACGCCGGGTCGATATCGATATGAATTACCTTGGCGTGAGGGATAAAAGTAGCGATACTCCCTGTCACCCGGTCGTCAAAACGCGCCCCGATCGCGATGAGAAGATCAGATTCGTTGACCGCATGATTGGCATAATACGTCCCATGCATGCCGAGCATTTCAAGCGACAGTGTGTCGGTTTCAGGATAAATCCCGAGCCCGAGCAGGGTCGTGGTGATAGGTATCCCCGTTATTTTTACAAATTGCCTGAGCTCATCAGCGGCATTCGCAATAACCACACCCCCGCCGGCATAGATAACAGGTTTCTTTGCGGCTTCAATGAGTTTGCATGCCTTCTGTATCTGCCCCGGATGCCCTTCGTATACCGGTTTATAACCTTTCAATGAAACAGTATCAGGATATGCGAATTTATATTCAGTATTGGATATGTCAACGGGGACATCTATAACGACAGGGCCAGGTCTTCCCGTTGTGGCAATATAAAATGCCTCTTTAATGATGTGGGCAAGATCTTTAATATCCTGCACCAGGTAATTATGCTTGCTGATAGGGCGGGTTATTCCTGTTACATCAACCTCCTGGAAGGCGTCATTGCCTATCATGCTGGTTGAAACCTGCCCGGTAAAAACGACAAGGGGTACTGAGTCGAGGTGGGCGGTCGCAATTCCGGTTACAAGGTTGGTGGCGCCGGGGCCTGAAGTAACGAGAACGACACCGGGCTTGCCGGAAGCACGGGCATATCCGTCAGCCGCATGTATTGCCCCCTGCTCGTGCCTGCTTAAAATGAACTTGAAAGGCGCATTGAAAATGTGATGAAATATGGGTATGACAACACCACCCGGATAGCCGAACATGTATTCAACGCTTTCCTTTTTAAGGGATTCGACAATGATTTGTGCACCCGTAATTTTCACCGATAACCATCCAATTTATGCTTAAAAAAATGAGACTCCCCGAACTGAGAGCTTTACAACCAATCATCAGCTGATAAAACCGACACATACAAAAATATAGAACAAATCAGCCGGAATATGTTATAATTTAAAGTAAAAAAGTTACAATACCACCTTAATTCTTTTTGTCAATTTTTTTTCTACTATTTCCATAAAAGCTTGCAATGATTCGCATGAAAATATAAAATATTTATCCGAAACAAGGTGATTCCTATGATAAAAGAATTAGCAGAAGAAATACTTAAAAAAATCTCTGAGTTCAACGAAAAAACAAACTTTGATGCTATTCCGCATTCCGACACATTAAGAAAACAGATCATGTCCGGCATGGGCATTCATGACAAACAATTTATTCAAATATTGAATATTTTAAAGGATTCCCATAAAATATTTATAATTGAAATTGTAAAGGAAGACAAGACCCATGATACAAAAAGGATCGAAGGCTACGTGGGAACAAACCCAGAAACGATCAGGCGCCTCAAGGGTTATTTCCAGACTCAGCTCATGCATGAGTACGAAAAACAGTTCAAACAGAAAATGTTAGTACATCAGATCACAAAGGAGGCGTACCAGGGGAGGAGCGCATTTAAAAATACCCCCCTCGGACAAATCGCGAACAAGGCAATAATGCTCGAGGAATTCGAAAATCTCATAACACGGCAATACGATCAATATAACGAAGAATGGAAAGAAAAAAAATTCGCCGAACTTATTAAAGCTGCTGAAGATGCCGATAGCAGGGCTGCAGGGCCATCGGAAACTGCAAAAACTGGAACTGAAGCGGAGAATAATTCATCCGCCCAAAAACTCCCGCCGGACCGAAGGGCAATCGACACGGAAGAATTCTCGAAATTCAGTTTAGAAAATCAGCATTCCCTTAAAAAAGTCCTCAGCATTTACGGGGTTGAATTTTTCTTCAGGGTAAACCTGCGGAGGTATAATTTCACCCTGATAAGAGAGGCAATTGAAAACGGCGAAATCGATAGTAAGTCAGATTTAAAACTTTTAAAAACTATGATTCAAACCGTAAAGTCAAATTTCAAGAATGACCCCAAACTTCTTGAATTTCAGGACGATATATACAAGCTGGAAAGGACGGCTTCCCGTTATATACTTATGAGCCAGAAATGATGAAGCGGTTTTTGAATAATTACTATTTATTTCACCTGTATTTTAATATTTTCCTTGAAATTTAAACCGTCATCCAAGTACCTTAGAAAAAAGACACCGGATTACAAAGTGCACCATAACATGAAACAACTATTCAAATCTCTCATTCTCATCCTGATTATCTGGTCACCTATTCATGCGGATGCTTCCGAATTTTTAAATACCATCATGCATATAAACTTCGGGGTATGTTTCGGTTTCCCATTCGGTGATATTTTCAATTATGAGCGGGAAAATTTTTCTATCATGGAGCGGTATAAAAGGGAAAACCAGACCCTACGGCCGAACCATTATGAAACAGCATTTGGTGTTACCATGGACGTCTCACCATTCCCGGCAATTATACTAGGAAAGGAAGCCCATGCTATCAAAATAGGGGTGCGCGGCGGCTACAGGTTCCATTACCTCCAGCAGAAAATGTCGGTACGGGAAGACGCTTCATACGAGATTAATGGGGTTAAATACGAAAATAATACTAACGATGATATCGATTTTACCGACTACCTTATGGTATTCCATTCGTGGATGATCGGCCCCGTTATCCGATATGCGCCTTTCATCGACAGTTCTAATTTTATGGGAACATATACAGCAATCGGCGGATTTACATTTTATGTACTCTTCGGAAAGCTCGAAAACGGGGTCCTGACTGCATTCGCTTCAAAACGTAAATCCAACACTCCTACCGGCAACTACCGGTCAAAAATTGACGGTTTCAAAATGGATATCGGTATAGGAGGAGAGATCGCTATCTGCTCAATCAATATTGGGATAAATTTTTACTACACCTATATTCAATGCGAAATGGATGAAAAAATATATTCTACGATAGGAAAAACATCAGAAATTCACGAAGTCTGCCTTGAGCTCTATATCGGGATCCCCATAGTCTGGAACACAGTCCCAAAAAATTTATAATTTCTTACCACTCCCCGTCCCCGAACAGACAGCCTTATTAGACATATAATCGTTAATATCAATCTTGTATTTATAACATCCGTTTTTGATATAATCAAGCACCTCGGTAAATGTATCTTTCTCGACATAACCGGGGATAACAAGCGCCGGTTCACCCTGGGGATTCATGAAGAGTATGGTTGGAAGACCTCGTACACCAACCATCGAAGCAAAATGCTGATTACTGATCAGTCTGTTTTTAAACATAATGTTTTCAGACGGATTGTCCATATTTATCCTGATTGTTATAAAATTCGTTGCGAGTTTTTGAGACATCGCAGTGTCTGAAAATATTTTTTCTTCCATGACTTTGCACCAATAGCACCAATCCGCATAAAAATCGATCATTACCGGTTTATTCTGAATTTTAGCAAGGGCCAGCCCGTCGTTGAATTTCTGCCACCTCACATAGGACTTCGCATCAGTGGAAACAGCCGGTCCTAGAAGCAAGGCCCCAATCATTAATAGCAATACACAATTACGATGCATTATTGTCATATATCTCCTCATTCTATTTAATTACTTTTTCGCCATACAGGTTTTTTTCGAAGTTGCAAAATCCTCGAAATCGACATTCATTGTATAACACTTCTGTTCAATATAATCCAATACTGAAATAAATACATCTTTTTTTGCGTATCCCGGCACCTTCATGATGACATTCTCCTCCGGATCCAGGAAGATGAGGGTAGGAAGCCCCATGACGCCGAGGACCATTGTAAACTGATCAGTCGACAGCTGGCGACCCTTGAACTGGATGATCTCGTTATCGGGTCTGTCGGTATATATACGGACGCAGACAAAATTTTTATTCAGTTTATCAACCACATCTTTGCGGGTAAAACTTTCCTGCTCCATAACGATACACCAGTGGCACCATCCCGCATAAAAATCAATAAAAACATTTTTATTTTCTGCCTGGGCCTTTTCCATCCCTTCATTAAATGAATACCACGTCAGGCTGCCCTTCTCGCCGGAATAATTATTCGTATCGGATTTCTTGCATGATAATGATATTATTGCTGCAATACTGCACAGAATGACAATAATTTTTTTCATAGAACAAACTCCCTGGACGTAATTGGTGAATTATTCGCAATATTGTACCTAATTATGATTGACCAAATTCTATTCATACATGAGACAATATTCCATATATTGTGATTACACCCTAAATGAAAAGCAAAAAATAGCATGAAAACCATTAATATTGCATTTTCCCCCTGCCCAAACGACACATGTATGTTTCATGCCATGCTGCATGGATATATTAAAACCGGTGAATTTTCATTCACCCCGCATATATACGATATCGAAGAGCTCAATTCGAGCGCCTTCCGCGGCAGGTACGAAGTTACGAAAATGTCGTTCCATGCGTACCTTCACCTCAAAAGCAGCTATACAATTCTCGATGCGGGGGCTGCGCTTGGTTTCGGCTGCGGGCCTATCCTTGTATCACGGCCGGGTCCCCTTAATCTTAAACATGCAACCATAGCGGTCCCCGGCACATATACTACCGCGGCAATGCTCCTCAGGCTTTGGATGCCGGAAGCCGGCAATATTGTTATTACACGGTTTGATGATATCATGCCCGGAATATCAGAAGGAAGATTCGATGCCGGGGTCATTATACACGAAGGCCGATTCACCTATCCTGCCTACGGCCTGGCAAAAATTATTGACCTTGGTGAATGGTGGGAGGATGATACCGGCCTCCCCATCCCCCTTGGATGCATCGCCATGAAAAATGACAGCGGCACTGCAGCCGACAGGGAACAGATATCAGGGATCATCAGATCGTCGATCACGTTCGCGGTCGAAAACAGGAGGGTATCGCTTGACTATATCAGATCGCATGCGCAGGAGATGGATGATGATGTGATTGACCGGCATATCCGGCTTTATGTGAATGAATTCAGCGTCAGCCTCGGTGAGATCGGGAATGAGGCGATCAATGCACTCGAAAAAGCCGCGCAGGACAGGGGGATACTATGACTGACCATACCGTTTCCCAGGGGAATAATAGACAAACAGCCTGCATAATTATTGCAACCAGGATGGAGGCGTCCCCGTTCCTGAAGATGAAAAACTGCGTGCAGACCGGGGAAAAACCCTTTAGAAAATTTTCCATCGGAGACCTGCGCCTGATCATATCTGGCATCGGCAAAGGAAACGCCGCGATCGCAGCATCATATGCAATCACTGTCATCGGTGCGGGGGAGCTTTTCAACATCGGCGCCGCAGGTTCCACGACCCCGCTGCTCGCCGTAGGAGAGATACGGCAAATTTCTAAAATCGTCGAATACGACCGTGTGGATATCCCGAAAACAACCCCGGTGATTCATAATCCCGACACGATAGAGGGGTTCCCTTCGGCAGTGCTTGCCACCCAGGACAAACCGGTGATCACCCCGGAAGACAGGGAATCGGTCAGCGCCGTTGCCGAACTCGTTGACATGGAAGGCGCCGGGTTCGCCCACGCATGCAGGCTCCTTGGCGCTCACGGATGGCTGTTTAAAATCGTAACCGATACCCCGGAGCACGGGAGCAGTAACGCAATTATAGAAAACATAAAAAAAACCCGGGATACATTATTCAATTTTTTCATGGATGATGTGATGAAAAATAGGGGCCGTCTATAAATTTCAGGAGGGTAGAGATATCCGTTTCTGTAATCCCTGTTTTAATCGATGATTTCTGTAATTTTCAGATACGGCACATATTGCATATCAAACTTCATGACATGCTCCTCCCACCATTTTCTGAGTTCCTTTTCCAGCCTGATCCCAAGATACAAGTCTCCCCCGTGCTTCTCGAAATCATTCCTGAAAAGTGTGAACATTTCCCTGAATTGCTTGTGCGCTTCGAGATGCATGTAATATTCCGGGTAATTATTTTTCTTCATCAGGGCCTCTTCAGCTATCAAATGCTCATCAACATAATTTCCGAGATTTTCCAATATCTGCAATAACTCGTTTTTTATTGTGCCATTATATAGTTCAATGGTCAATACATCGATCGTATCAAAGAGCTTTTTATGCTGATTGTCGATTTTACTGATACCTGTTTGAAAATTTTCGTTCCACATGATAGTCATTATTTTACCTCTGATATACATGTTCGCCAGAGACGAATGTAAGCCTGCGGCTCCTGTATATAAAAAAAATAACCGGTTCTGTTTATATAATCAACAAAAAATTAGCAAAAATAGAAGTAATTTGTATTAAAATTTTGAATATTTTTACAATTGCCCATTTTCAGCGGGTACGGGAATGAAATATTGTTGCT
>JBFZEZ010000033.1:0-3107 GCA_041306585.1 Spirochaetota bacterium
CAATGATAGCGATGGCATCGGTTATCGAATTAAACGTGGTCACCCACTCATTCGCGATTTTTCTGATATCCTTTTCATAGCGGACCCGGTTGGAGATGTCCCTGATAATCCCGACAGACCCGAGAAGCTCCTTTTTCAAATCCCCCTTCCCCGCTTCATAGATCCCGGATGAACTAATTTCCGCCCAGCGTACCGATTCCAGATGTTCAGGATCGGCATTCTTCGGATCTTGCAACAGATAAACATGGAAATCAAGACCCGTGAGCTCAGGGAGGTTCCGGTAGGGTAAACCGATCATCCTGGCAGGATCGAAACAGAGTTTGCGGGCATTTTCACTGACAAACGTTATTTTCCCCATTTCGTCGGTGCGGAAAAAAATATCGGTTTCAGGGTTCAATGCACTGATACATGCATCTTTCGCATCAGGAACTGATTTGAGTCCGGTCTGATGATCATCTTTTCTGATAACACCAAGCGAACCCAAGAATTTTTTTTCTTTAATGAAAACATCCCGATCATACACCCCGGTCGAATCGACAGTCGTCCTGCGTATTCCTCCAGCTTCGTCAGCATTCTCACCCTTATCGATCAGCCGCATGGCAAGGTTTTTCGTACTCCGCACCCCGGTCCTTCTCTCATCGAACAGCTTGGGGGCAAATGAATCGCCGGTGGTAAGGGTTTTAAACCTCGAAAGCACATGCTCTCTCCCCACCATCTTATATTCATCCTCAGGCATGATTTTGCTGAAATGTTTTCCAATGAGATCCCGGGGATTAAACCCCAATTCACGGATACTTTCGCTTATAAAAGTGAAGTAACCATCTTTATCGATGCGGTAGACAATATCGGGGATACCCATGACGAGGGTGCGAAAATCATTCTCCGATCTGCGAAGATCTTCTTCAATGCGGTAGCGATACAGTCCGATCTCTATAATCGTATGGAGTTCGCGCTTATTCACGGGCTTCAGCAGGTATCCATACGGTTCAGTCACCTTGGCCCGCTGGAATGTTGCATCATTTTCATCCCCGGTAAGATACACGATAGGCACGGACAGCTGTTTATATATCTTCATGGCGGCATCAACCCCGTCAATCTCACCCTTCAGGCATATATCCATAAGAATCAGGTTGGGCGGGTCATTCACAGCACTTGCAATAGCTTCCTCGCCGGAATCAACAATACCGATAACCTCGTAATTAAGTTCATTCAGGAAATTAAAAATAATCGCGGCAGAGGTGGCATCATCTTCAACGATAAGTATTCGCGGATTGGACATGTATCCCCCATACAAGGCCGGCTGAAATGCGCCAATCCAGATAACATCAGTTATCTTAAAAAAACCGGAAACTGCGCAATCCAAGCGGAATTATATCAGCACTATACATTATAGTATTATCCATATCGAAGTAAAAGTCAAAGAAAATTATTCAAATACTAAATTATTGGGGCGAATTATTCATTGCAGTCCTGCGGGGATCATTCGCATCTGGCCATTGCAAGTATGTATTAAAGTTCCACGGGCAAAAATATATCAAATATCGCATTACCAGCAATTTTTAGAAAATAAAAAAAATGCCGGGCTGCTGCCCGGCTTGAAAAAAAATTTATTTAATAGAAGGTGAGATTACCATTCTATGATGGTCATTGTTATAAAGGTATTGTGTGAGTAAATGTAATAATTGGCTATTCTTAATTATAGCAATAAGAGCCCTTTCCCCTTTCTAAAATAATTATCTTTAAGTCATATTATTTGTCAATAAATAAATCCACCTATCCGGTATTTTTTTATATCTCTATCATTTTGGTTAATATTAATTAATATACATACTATTCAATATTATAAAAAATCATTGAAATAATACATTTTCTACAGATTATTCTTTTAATAATCATATTAAGAAAAAAAATAAAACCCCGATATATAAGATGAGTAGTGTCCTCAAAATGGTGTTTTTATCTGGAAAAATTTATGAAAAAAAAAACTGACAATATAACAATATTAATATTTTCAATAGCTTTAATATCCCTCATCCCATGCCTGAACATAAAGGGAACATTATTTTCCCAGGATAAAAATAAAAATGTATCCGCCCCGCAATCAACCGGGACGCAAAACCAGGAAAAGAAAACAGCCCCGATAAATAATCCCGTACTGACACCGGAGGCAAAGGCGCTGGAGGATGCCGAGAAACAAAAAAAACGTGATGAAAAAACGGCCGCTAACATTGAAAAGACACTCAGATACGGGATAGCTGATGAAAGAAAAGATGCGATGAATAAGATCCTCCTCATCAAGGATGAAGCACTGAAAAAAAAGCTTACCGGACAGATGTTGACGACTTTACAAAAAGAGACGGATCCCGAAGTCCTGATCAAGGGAGTTACTACCGCCGGGGAATTAAAAGCGCAAGAAATCATCCCCCTTCTGACCGAACTTCAGGACAATGAATCGGAAGATGTCAAGACTGCGTCAGTGTATACCCTCAAGGAACTCAAGGGTGTTTCAGCAATGAATAAACTTATCGAGGCGTTAAAAAAGCAGGACATGACAAAAGCATCAAACTACACCGATGCCCTCCTGCTGACACTCGGATCGTTCGGGTGCAGTGAATTGACAGATTTTGTAATCAGCACAATTTCGAACACCAGTACAAACCAGAATATACGGGAAAACTGTATTCTATTCCTGGGCAAAACAGGCTCGAAAATTTCCACTGACTTCCTTATTAAGACTTATGCCGATGACGATGAGCCGCAGACAATTCGATCGTATGCGATAAATTCCCTTTCGAAAATGAATGCGAAAGAGGCACTTCCGCCAATCAGGGAAATGCTCAAAAAAATAGAATCATACAATTTCAATAAGAAAAAAAATTATTTCAACCTCTACCTTTATTCCATAGCCGCCCTTGCAAGACTCGGGGACCAGGACGCGATACCGAAACTGGAGGATGCACTCAAGAGTAACAATACCCAGGTCCGTCTCAAGGCTATCAGCCTTATAAAAGAACTGAACGACAAAAGAACAATTGACATTTTGAAATATAAAATGGAATATGATCCGAGTGAAAAAGTGCAGAAAGCCGCGAAGGAGGCCCTCAAGG
>JBFZEZ010000034.1:0-5431 GCA_041306585.1 Spirochaetota bacterium
CGACGTCGTATGACCCGGAAAAACATTAAACGTCCAGAGATGGCTTAAATATACGGCCTCGGCGGACATCGGCGCCGGCTTGTTGCGTATGATCTCCCAGAGTTCAAGCTCGGCTTCCACCATGCGGTTGCGTTCCAGGCATATCTCCCGCAGACGGTTCCAGTCCATGCGGCCCGGGGTGTGCTCTTCAAGCCAGTTTATCATGCTTCGAAGTTCACCGGCAAAATAAGCTTCGGCCTCTTCGTTGTAGAATTTAAAGGGTATATCAAGCCGAAAAACCGGGACCCCAATCTTCTTTTCTAATATGGCGTATGATGCCATTCCTCCGTCGCATGGAAGGTTCGAGGTGACAATGGCTTTTGCAGGAGGCAGCTGGTCCATAATTCCGAGACCCATGACCCCCTTTGGAAGACTGCACAGGTCAGGGGGCACCCCTTCATTTTCCGCAATGTCGATATATTTCTCCATAGCGTTAGGTTCTATCATGGGAAGAATTATCCCTAAAAATTCAGGCATCAATACCCGCAGGCCCATGGCAGTCGCAATTTCCGGCGGAATCATTTCCTCAAGGATCACGAACCTGTCGCTATGAAAAAACATCCCCTTCAAAAGATACACCACATCCCTGGTCACCCTGGTGATAAGCATCCCTATGGCTTCCAGGTAATTGCCCGTACGCCCTTCGGCAAGCTTAATGAGGATCCGGTTGACTTGCGCAAGGGATAGTATCCACGGATAACGCCGCATGTCCCGCAGTATATCATACGGACCATGCAAGGCAACCAGCTTGAGAATAGCAAACCAGTTACGTGCCATATACTTTGCGAGAACCAGGGTGTCCTTTATAGTATGTTTTCGTTTGTGCATAGTATACCTACATCATTTGCCCATACTTTCGATAAATGCCTGCACCCGGGTCCTGAGCTGTCCCTCGCCTCCGGGGGCATATTCCCTCTCAAGCCTGAGCACCGGGAACCCGGCGTCTCTGAGCGACTTCACCAGGGTTGTCGACTCCACCCCCCAGGTATCGCAAAACTTAATACTCTGGAGGATGATACCGTCTGCCGCATACTCGCGCGCAGCGGCCATGATATAGTGAGCCCTCATATCGTGCTCCTCCATCATACGGGGGCATGTGCTTTGCCGAAGAATGTGCGAGGCCAGCGACGCAACCGGGTCACCTGTAATCAGAACCGGCTCCAGCCCTGGAAGCGATCCGGTGCAGTATCGGTCTGCGACCACGAGCCCGCCCATGTCTTCAATGATCCCCGTGTACGCCGGATCATCGAGCTCGCAGCCAACAAGCATCAGCCGTGCCCTGAAGGGTTTGATTCCCCCTCGCCCGACAGCGCCCTCGCGAAATAGCCGCGGAATGCCGCTCATCAGCTTTTTGGGTGCGACCTGCATGGCCATCATAAGACGATGAAATTCAGTCCCCGTAAAAAGAGGACGCGGTTCTTTCCGCATATCACCCACGGCCCTGAGTTCAGCCATTATGCTGTTGTTATATTCAATCGCAGTCGCAATAGAGTCATCGGTAAACGGAATGTTAAAATGAGCGGAAAGCGCCCCTCTGAACTTCTTCAGCTCATCGGTAAACCGTCGTTGTGCTTCAACGCTGTTTTTATGAGGGACGTCAAGTATAAAATTAAACGGCGGTTTCAGCAAATACTCAAGATTGTCGCAGAGCCTGCGCAGATGATCGCAGCCGTCGGTGAATACCCACCCCTTCAGAAAATCGAACCTCCCGTCAAGGGCAAATTCAAGCAGGCTCCGGGTACATGAGCATGTGACATTGGAAAGATAGATATCGGCAGTTTCTGTCCCGGCAATCCCCGGGGCTCTGAGCCTGACTGGAAAAAGATTATCAACAGAAAGGAGTGCCTCGGGCACCAGACTGCACGTGTAGCCGATGGGGACCATGCCGTCAGAGATTGCCTGTTCTACCATGCTGTTCAGGGGATTACTGAGGAGTGATGATAATTGTTTTTGCACATCTTCCATATTTAAATTTCCTTAAAGCCCCATTGCTGCAAGACACGCACGAATAGAATCAAGGGCAGCGCAATCCGGCACTGTCAGAATGCTTTTTCCTTCGATATCGCTATTCCTGATAATTTCGTCCTCGGGGATAGAGCCGAGAAATGGTATATCCTTAGGCATATCAATTCGTTCCAGATCCCTGCCATCCCGTACCCGGTTGATGATAAAACCCTTCCGCTCATAATGGACCGCTGTGGAGGCGACATGGTTGAGCGTCCTGATTACGCCGATTCCCTTGGCTGAAGGATCAGACACAAATATAAGGTGGGTGACCCGCTCCATAACCCGGCGGTTGATCTGTTCGATCCCTGCCTCCCCATCGATTACGACATAATCAAAATTCGCAGAGAGCCCGCCTATAATATCTTTAAGGATCTCGTTTACCTGGCAGTAGCACCCTTCCATTTCAGGCCTGCCGATTGCAAGAAAAGCGATGTTACCCTGTTCTTCAAGCGCATTGAGTACTTCATAATCGAGCAATGATGCAATTTGATTTTTATCACCGCCTTCGCGGTTTTCAATTTTATCAATAAGAAGATTGCGGACATCATCGACAGTACGTCGAACTGTCAAACCGAGGGCTGATGCGAGCCCGACCGCGGGATCCGCGTCAATGGCGAGTACCCTCGCAGCGGCGTCCTCCGCAAGGAGCTTGACAATAGAAGAGGATATAATGGTTTTACCGACCCCCCCTTTGCCGCAGAGGGCGATGATCGCGGTCTTTTTGTTTTCACCATTTCTCATCCGGCTACTCCCTGGTCATGGTTCCGCGTATTTTTCTGAGATCCTCGACCTCGCTGCACACATCGACATAATCGCAGGAACCGCACTCAAACGTCACCTCTTCATTCATCTTGTTCAGGGCATTGATCAACCGTGTCGCCTTCCCTGCGAGTACCCCGAGTTCCCTTACATCCTCCCGCGAGGAAGTGACAAAAACGATCTCAACCGATTCAACATAATCAAATCTCCGATAGAGACCGGCCAGGGAACTCCCGAGAATTTCAAACGAGAACCCGCTCTCAATCGCATCATTGCTGACGCGGCTCCACTCGCGCATATACTGCGAGACCGCACGCATCATATATCCCTGGAGTTTCAGGTCGTAGCGTACCAGGTCAAGCTCCCGATGCCGATCGTAACAGTTCTCCTCGTTCATCCCTCGCGTCCCGAGAAGCACCACCTTACCGAAGGGGAGTCCCTTTTGTTGCGCCTCACCCAGATCCGGCCCTATCAGCGTGACCAGTCCGTTGTTGATTGTTTCAGTCCGCTCTGACCAGACCATGAATGAAGCAGACTCGTCATTGGGATTGCCGAGTTCCACCGCTGTATCAGCGCCGAGAACCACGTTCCCTTTTACCGTGACAGGCCATAACGACGGTTCCCGCATCTTGAATTCCCTGTACATGGGACCCTTGCGGAGACTGAGGTCTTCCCTTAGGTTGGTAATTATATTATCGAATAAATTCATGTTAAACCAATTGATTCATTGTCAATCCGGAAATTAAATTTTCAACTCTAAAATGTGCAACAGGTCATTTTTAGGGGGTAACAATCCATACCATGTCATTCCCGTGCAGGCGGGTACGGGAATGACATATGGTTGCCGGGTCAATAATTACCACCTGTTTTTTGACCTCATTCAGTCTTGAGCGAATCCATTGCAAATAACGCCGCACCGAGCGCTCCATTGATCTGGGGATCAGGAACGGCATGAAGCTTCACCCCGAGCGCCCTCTCGAGCGCGGCAAACATCCCCGAGTTTTTCGCGACGCCTCCCGTCATCACAGCATCGCTTTCAATGACGATCCCCCGTGCGAGTGACGCCGCCCTGTTGGCAACCGCCTGATGAAGCGCACTGATGATGTCGGGAATATCTTTCCCCTCGCTCACAAGTGAGATAATTTCCGTTTCTGCGAAGATCACGCACTGGTTCGAAAGGGTGAGCTTTTCTTTTGAACGACCGGCAATCTCACCCATCTCTTCAAGTTTAATCTCGAGTGAATCGGCGACAATCTCAAGGAAACGTCCAGTGCCCGAAGCGCATTTATCGTTATACACATAACGCACAACGTTTCCTTTTTCATCAATCCTTATTGCCTTGGCGTCCTGACCGCCGATGTCAACCACAGTGCGCGCCGAGGGGACCTGCCAGACCGCCCCCCTGCCATGGCACGCGATCTCGGATTCATTTGAATGTACAAAAGGGATATGCTTGCGGCCGTAACCTGTGCCGATACAGCGGACGATATCTTCCATACTGATCCCCGCTTTCTCTACAGCGCGTTTCATTACATCCAGCGCCGATTGTTCAGGATGCGAAAATGCCCTGATGACTTCAGCTGCAAGGATTTTACCATCTTTGAGAATAACGGCCTTAGCCGTGAGAGACCCGATATCACATCCAGCGGTAATCATACGACCCCTCCCTGTAATTTTTCCAATGCGTACAGTGCGGCGCCGATGGCCCCGGCTATCTGCGGGTCTTCCCTTCGAATCCGCTTGATCCTGTGTCCAATAAATTTTTCAAGCGCGTTAACAACGCCGCTGTTTTTCGCGACGCCGCCGGTCATGCACACATCATCCTCAATCCCGATACTGCCGGCAAGGACAGACATCCTGCTTGCCATCGCGTTATTTATGCCGGCGGCGATGTCTTCCACGGGCACCCTGTCATTGAGGTGCTGGATCACGTCAGCCTGGGCCCATACGGTGCAGGCGGATGCAAGTGTGATCGGCTGTTTTGAACGGGCCGACATCCCGCCAAGGTCATCGAGTGTGAGGTCAAGGACCCTGGCCATGACTTCAAGGAACCGTCCGGTTCCGGAAGCGCATTTATCATTGGTGATAAATTTGACGATCTCACCCTTTTCATCCAAACGGACCGCTTTGCAGTCCTGCCCCCCGATATCGATTACCGTCCTGACCGAGGGGACCAGCCAGCGCGCGCCTTTCCCGTGACAGGCTATCTCTGAAATCGCCTCGTTGATAAACGATATTTTATCACGGCCATAACCCGTGCCCACGCAGCGCCTGATCTCCTTCATCGTGATACCGGCCTTTGCTATGGCCTGCCCCATTACCTCGTCGGCGGATTCCCACGGCCGTGCTTTGGATTTTATTATCATCGACGCGACGATACGCCCGTCTTTCATGATGACGGCCTTGGACGTAAGCGAGCCCACATCGCATCCTGCGGTGAACATCATATGAGCCTCCTGACTTTCAAAAATTCAACAAACCGTTCTTCTGTCGCCTCCCAAGACTGCACGCGTTCATCGAACGCGTCGGCGTACATGATATAGGTGGGAAAGCCCGCCTTCTCGGTATCGCGGGCAAGAAGTTTGACCATCCCCCATGTGTTCCGGCACCCCGGCGTCCCGTTATA
>JBFZEZ010000035.1:0-2692 GCA_041306585.1 Spirochaetota bacterium
GTGTGCTCTTCCGATCTACGCATCAAATCCCGATAGCGGGATAACAGTGCCCTCTTCAAATAGAGATGGAAATGAAAGCATGCCAAAACCGCCAGGCTCGTAACAGGCTAAAATGTCGTAACTGCTCTTTTGCATTAAATAATTTTTGATATCAGTATCTGTCATCCCGTCAAGATGCGTTTCGGCCTCCGTCTGATCCGCTGAGGTCCCATCATTGACAAGGAGTTTTAAAATGACATCATTGGCGCTTATATCCCCGTCTTCCACAAGGCTTGTCCTTGTCGCGCCGCTCTGCGCCAGGGCCCGATGAAAAAGGCCTTCCGCGGCAGGAGAAATCATCAGGGAAAATACGTTAAATGCTCCCGCGGACTCTCCGGTAATTGTAACGTTACCCGGATCACCGCCGAACGCTTCAATGTTATCACTGATCCATTCAAGCGCTTTAATCAAATCCAGTGTGCCGTAATTTCCGGAATCATTCTTTTCATTGCCCGCATTGCCGCTTCTAAGCGCCGGATGTGTAAACCATCCAAAAGGGCCGAGCCTGTAATTAACCGATACAAAAATCATATTGGAAGTACCGGCAAGATTTGCCCCGTAATAAGTATCTACAAAAGCAGCAGAGCCGACACTGTTGCCCCCGCCATGTATCCAGACATAAACGGGCAGATTCGTTTCATTTGTCCGGGGACGCCATATATTTAAATAAAGACAATCCTCATTACCCATGGGAGATGACCCCATAGAATATTGAACGCAATCACTGCAGAATTCAGTTTCCTCCCGGACTTCCACCCATGGATCCGGGTCCCTGGGCGCTTTCCATCTCAGTGTATCCACTGGCGGTTTCGCAAACGGGACAGCCTTCCAGACCCAGGTGCTGTTTTCATCTTCAATTGCTTTAACAGGTCCAAATTGGGTTTCAACTGTAGCGTTTATAACGGCATGAGATCCTTTACTATTATCCTGGCTGCAGCCTGCACAAAAAAAACTGATTAGACCTGTTATTGCAAGTAATGTTAAACCGTTGAAATGGAAATTCTTTTGATGCTTTAATTTCTTCTGCACCATTAGTCACCTCTCATTTTTTGATTTTACTGCTGACTTTCTAACCATTATGCCATTCCATGGTCAGCGTTAAATTATTTATCTTCCAGCCCTCTGAAGTCCTGACAAACTTGTTTGAATAATAGCCCCATACTGACCATGTATTACCCTTATTGAAATGATGCGCCTGCAGGTATGCAACAGCATCGGCCTTATCTCCATTAATATTGATGGTATGATTGGCAATAATATGCTGTGTCTTTTCAAAAGCGCCAACAGCCGAGAATGCCATGTCAACCCATGCGTCAGACGTTAGCTTTACGACTTCCCCCGTCACATTCACATCCAGTTTGTCTGTGAAGCATGAGCCGTAAAGCTCTTTATTGCGTTTATCAACACCTATTGCGTACCTGTTAAATACATCAATTATTTCAAAACGGTCCATCATCATTTGTTCATTTGATTTATCCACAATATTACTCTCCATTATTGTTTTTAGGTTGTTATTTTTGCATCACGAGTTCTATAGAATGCGGAAAAATTCCGTTCGTATAGACAACAATAATCTATAGTATTTATAAATCAAGAGGAAAAAAATATCAATCGGAAATTATACTTCCCTGACGGCAGAACAAAATACCGATCAATACGGCGCCCTGCCCGGGCTGATTTTTCCCCGTAAGTGAGCTGCGGGAGACCATCCGCATAATGGGGCATTATAATAAAGCAAGAGAATCCCTCGCGCAGTATATTGCCCGGTGCCCGGTGTCTCTTAAAAAATCATCAATGAGCTGTTTAAAGGCAGGGTGATATTCAAGACAAAATATAATGAACTCAATGTATGCTAATCAATAATTGACTTTTTGACTTCAAATAAGACACATCATGTCTAACCATCCTAAGCATGTTTTGATTTATTATTGTAGGAATTTGAAGGGAGTCGATGTTTTTATATTGACTTCGGTTATCGACAACCTATCATTTGAGAAAAACTTTTTGCTTTTTTAACGCGGTTTACTAGAAAGACAAATAAATTGCCGGCTGATGTACTTCCTGATAATCGGGTATATGTCTTATAAGGGGATCATGACTAAGATACATGTAATAGACTTTTTAATTGCTTTTTAAAAGATAAATTTTTTGTTACAATAATTATTACTTAGAATTATTTATTGTTAAAGGGTATGCTTTTATGCGCACGGATATTCGGGATTTAATCCAATCAAATAATGTATGCGTTCTGGCAACAGTATCAGAGGGAGAGCCTCATTGCTCTCTAATGACATATGCTACAAACAATGACAGCCATGAAATCTATATGATAACACAAAGAGAAACAAAAAAGTATCGTAACTTGAAGGGGAATCCGTCTGTCAGCCTTCTGATAGACACGCGCAAGACCGATAATAAAAACCGGACAAAAGCCCTGACGATCACAGGAACTTTTCAAAGCAGCGTTGATGAAAACAAAAAATCCATAATTCTTGCCAGCTTATTGGAGAAAAATTCGAATTTAAAAGAATTTATTGATGATCCCGCAACTGAAATAATTGTTGTGCAGGTCAGGGCGGTTCAACTACTGGATGGAATAAAAGACTCCTACTTCGAATTAGTGACGTAACAAAGACAGGATAAAGCCAATTTT
>JBFZEZ010000036.1:0-5850 GCA_041306585.1 Spirochaetota bacterium
ATAAACGTCTCAAACAGTACATAGATGAGATCAATATAAAAATTGAAACTGAGAAAAAGCTGATATCGTTAATTGACCATGAAATATCCGGTTCTGATGCAATAATAAAACGACTGTACAATTTATATCAGGTCAAAAATGATCTTGATTTATCAGCAAAATTTGAAGCTGAAATTAACGAATATGATGCGACCCTCAAAGTTTTTCATGAAAGTATTGAGACTTTGGAAAAATCATTGATTGCTGATGAAATCCTTGAAAGTGAAATTATTGCAAAGCATGAAGCTTTCGCATCAGCACGTATGGCTGAATCGTTAATAGAAGGGAGTCCCTGTCCGGTATGCGGTTCATTGGAACATCCTCATCCAGCCAGGATTACAGGTGATAGTACGATAGATGAAGAAGAATTAAAGAAAATACAAAATGACTTAAAGAACAAGTGGAATGAAATCACACGAATGAAAACCGGTCTGCTCCATATTGAAGAATTAAAAATAAAAAATTTAAAAGAAATAGAGAAACTTGAATGTGATGATTCAGTTTCTTCTGAAGAAATTTTAAGAGAAATTTCAAACCTGGAAAAAAGTGTGAATGATATTCAGTCGAAGAAAAATTTGCTGATTTCAGGCAAGAAAAAATTAGAAAATATTGAAAATCAATTATTACTTGAAAAAAAAGGGTTTGAAGTTCAGGTCAATGAAATATCCAGATTAGAAGTTGAGATGAAAACATCCCAAAATGAAAAAGCTCTATTAGAATCTGAATTAAAAGATTATCCTGATATTCCTGCTACGATACATACCATAACGCATATGATAAAAGCAAACGAGGTAACTATAAAATCTATTCAGGATACATCAAATAATGCAAGGGAAAATGTAAAAGGAACAACTGAAGCAATTAAAGAAATTGAAGGGAATATATCTGAAATTTCCCAAAAATGTAGCGAGTTTACCAATAAACTTAATTTAAAAATGAAAGAGACTGATTTTAAAAATATAAAGGATATCGATACATTTTTTGTCAATCCCGATGAATTATCAGTTATGGAAAATACGATTTCTGAATATTACACAATGATGTCTCAACTTGAATCACAGATCACATCGATGAAAAACAGGATTGGAAACTCACAACGGCCTGATATGAAATTTCTGCAGAATAATAAAATTGAAAGAAGCAAAAAATATGAAGCAATAGAACTTGAAAAAAATGAGATCGTAATGAAAATCAAGGATCTGCTGAAGCAGAAAAATGAATTTGATGAGTTGCGTGAAAAAATCAAAATTCTTTCAAGTGAAAGCGAAACATGCATCAGACTTTCGAATGATTTAAACGGGAAAAATCTAAAAAATATTAATTTCCAAACATTTATACTCACAGCATATTTAAAAGAGGTCATACGGCATGCAGATAAACGTTTTAATATCATGAGTGATGGTAGATATAGTCTTTATGTTAATGATGAGATATCGCATGGAAACAAGCAAGCCGGTCTTGATCTGGATGTATTTGACGCCCATTCGGGTCAGCGCCGGAACGTAAGGTCCCTTTCGGGGGGTGAAAAATTTCTCGCTTCAATTTCTCTTGCACTCGGGCTGTCTGATGTGATTCAGTCAAGGGCCGGGGATATCGAGCTTGATGCAATCTTTATTGACGAGGGTTTCGGTTCACTTGATGATGCTTCTCTTGACAGGGCACTGACCATTCTTGATGAAATCCGCGGCAACAGGCTGGTAGGTATAATTTCTCATGTGACCGAACTAAAGACAAGAATTCCCCGGCAGATTGAGGTTGTAAAAGGAAAGAACGGTTCGTGGATAAAGCACATGTGCTAAGTGGTGATTAAGAGAGAATTTATGAATGTATTTAATGCTATTTTCGGTAAAAGCGGTGAGTTGAGCCGGATTCTTCCAAAATTCGAGCCCAGGGACGAACAGTGCAGGATGGCTGAATTTGTACTTGAATGCCTTAAAGAAGGTGAAAACGGACTTGTTGAAGCCGGAACAGGAATCGGAAAAACATTCGCATATCTTGTCCCGATTTTATTGCATGCTGTTGAAAAAGAAAAAAAAATCCTACTCAGTACTGAAACAAAGACTCTCCAGCGCCAGCTTGTAGATAAAGACATTCCCCTTATAAAAAAATTATTCAATGACTATTTTGGAATCGATTTCACTTTCTCTCTCTGCCTTGGCAGTTCGAATTATCCATGTTTTCGCAGATTCCAGATCGCCCTTTCTCGTGGGAAATTGAGCCAGGCAGACGCTGCCAGGATTAATGCAATATACCAAAAAAACAGCGAACATAAAGTCACAACGCGGTTTGATTTTCCATTATCAAATGCTGTGTGGAGCGAGATACACCGCGAGGCAGATGCGTGTAGTTATTCCAGATGCCCATTTTCTTCACGATGTTCTTATCTGCTTGCCCGAAAGGAATGGTCCCGTTCGACACTTCTTGTAATGAATCATTACCTTTTCTTTTCTGATGTCGCAATGGGGAAAACATACCTCCCCCAGACTGAAATCGCACTTTTTGATGAAGCTCATTCCCTTGAAGAAATCGGTGCTTCACAGCTTGGTATTTCATTAAAGATGACAGATCTTGAAGAAATTCTTAATGTTTTTTATCGAGGAAAAAAAAGACATCATCTGCTGCATTACGTCGATGACCAGTTACTTAGAAAAAAAATTATTGGGCAGATTAAAAAAACATCCTCAGAAACAGGTAAATTTTTTGAGAAGATTCGCTCGATGATACCGCACACTGCCGTGTCATTCAGGATCAGGGAAGCCCTTTCTTTCGGGGGAGGATGTGTGAAAATTCTTCAGGAATTGGTATTGATGCTGGCCGAGTGTGAAACATATTTTAATAATGATGAAAATCTCAGGGTAGAATTTGAAGTGGCCAGGGGAAAACTGTTTCTTTTCACTGAATCCCTCGCACAATTTGTGTACTTTAAAAATGAAAATTATGTTTATTGGATAGAAAAAAACGCAGCGGAACTTCTTGGAGACATTATAGTCAGGGGGCAGCCTATTGATATTCATGATATTATGCAAAAAGATGTGATGGAGTATTATGAATCGAGTCTTCTTGTATCGGCCACCCTCTCGATAAATGAAAATTTTTCATACATTATCAAACGTCTTGGTGTTACACGATATAGATCTATAACCCTGAAATCTACATTTGATTTCATGTCCCAGATGCTGCTCTATATCAGCAAAGATAATAATGATCCTATGCATGAACAATTTATTATAGAATCAACGTGCATTGTCTCTGAAATCATAAATGCCCTCAATGGCAATTGCCTGGTCCTTTTTACATCATATAAAATGCTCTCACAGGTTAAAAAAATCCTCAATGAACACAACAGTCATCCAATTTTTTCCCAGGACGAAATGACGCCTGCAGATGCGCTTTCACAGTATATTGCGAATGATAATTCAGTTCTCCTCGGGACCCATTCCTTTTGGCAAGGTATCGATCTCCCCGGCGATTTATTGCGGGGTGTTATTATGATGAAACTCCCCTTTTCCGTGCCTGATTCTCCTCCAATTCAGGCCAGGATGGAAAAAATTGAAGAAGGCAGAGGAAACCCATTTTATGATTATCAGATACCTGAGGCTGTTATTAAGTTCAGGCAAGGTTTCGGCAGACTTATCCGTAGCAGCAAAGATTTCGGGATAGTTGCAGTTATGGATCCCAGGATTTATGCAAAACCATATGGGAAACTTTTTTTAAAATCATTGCCGGACTGCAAAATTGTTTATTCATTCGAAGAATTACGTGATGGCTATAATAACTTGGCCGGGCGGCCTGAAGTCGAATAATCAACAGATATAATAAAAAAAAGACCGCATGTAATGACGGTCTTTTTCTAAAAAATAATAGCTATAATTTATTTTGCAGTTTCTACATCAAGAACTGCGAATACTTCATTTATCATAGCTTCGCTTTCTTTATCGCTTTTTATTTTCTTAATATATTTGATTTTACCATCTTTCCCAATTATTATAACAACAGCTCTCTGGTTGCAATCTCCAAGATTCCAGGCATTTTTTAATGAATAGGTTTCATCAAGTAATATATGTGCATCTTTGTATTTTATCTGTTTCTTTTTCGCGATATAACGGATTATTTTGTTCCAAATTCCCGGGGCGTCTTTACTGTTCCCAATACCGACAGCAGCATATTTTTCTTTAGCATATTTCTTTTTATTAATAGCATCTGATAGAGGATCGTTGATATCGCTGACGTCAATGTCAGTGTACATTATCGAAACAACTTTTTGCCCTATGGCAGGAATTGGAGCATTTTTCCAGCTATCTTCCGCTAAGTTAAACTTTAAAAGTTCAACAGGAGCAACATTTTCTCCAACTGAAGCAGCATTGACATTAAATGCAAATATACATGCGCAAAATACTAATGCCGAGAATGTTAATAATTTTTTTAACATTAATTTCCTCCTAATTTATTAATATCATTTATTTGATCCCATAATTTTATTATGTCAAGGAAAAATATTTTTAATTTCAAAAGTTTATTAGTAATTGCCAAAAAACCAGTGGAAAGATGCTATTGAATTTTTTTTAACCGGGGAATGCCTGCCGCAAAGCCATCATGGAGAAACATGAAACCTACATTATATCTTGCACCAATACAAGGAATTACCGATCGGATCTATCGAAATGTATATTCGAAATATTTTAATGGTTTTGATTCTGCAATAGCCCCTTTTATCGCAATATCGCATCGAAATAAGGATAACCGAAAATTACTTAAAGAATTTGAATCTCAACAAAACACAGTGATGATCACAATTCCCCAGATCCTTAGTAAAGATCCGGAAAATTTTATTCCTCTCGCGCAGTCACTATATGATATGGGATACACTGTCATTAATTGGAATCTCGGGTGTCCATATCCCATGGTGGTGAATAAAGGAAAGGGCGCCGGTTTACTGTGTTATCCTGCAAAAATTTGTGATTTTCTTGAAAAGACAATACCTTCAGTTAAGGCAAAAATATCCATTAAGTTGCGTCTTGGCTTGGTATACCCTGAAGAGATAATCGAACTGATCCCGATATTTAATAAATTTCCATTAGCAGAATTAATTATTCATCCCAGAACCGGCAAGCAGATGTATACTGGAAACGTTGACCTTGATACCTTTGAACAATGCATCGCTCTGTCACAACATGAAATTGTATATAATGGAGATATTACAACGGTTGCTGATTATGTAAAACTCCGCACTCGGTTCAGTACTATTGACAGGTGGATGATTGGTAGAGGGGCCCTCAATAATCCATTCCTCGCAGGAGAAATAAAAGGTATTAATGCTTATTCATATGCCGAAAAAATAAAAATTATTTATTCATTCCATAATGATTTATTTGAAGAATATTCAAAGATTTTATCAGGCCCAAAGCATATAATGGATAAAATGAAAAGTGAGTGGACACATCTCGCGAATATGTTTCCATCAGGAGATATGCTTCAAAAAATTATAAAAAAAATTGACAATCCAAAGCATTATCTGGATGTGATACATACTTTTTTTATAGATGCGATGAATAGTTGATTAAAGTTTCTGGATTATATTTTGAATGAACAAGCTGAAGATATGCCAAAGTTAAAGTGAAAATTTTTCACCATCCAGGATGAAAAAACCATGTTGGGCCCGAAGATTCGGAAGAATGCGAACCGGAATTGACGATCCTGATGTTGAACAGTTGAAATGCATCACTTTCTTGACCGGGTATTCAAAACGTCCGCACAAAAAAACAAAATCATTAATTGTCAAATGGTGAATATTCGGGGATTCATACCATTCAT
>JBFZEZ010000037.1:0-6455 GCA_041306585.1 Spirochaetota bacterium
GGGCTGGAGCCGGGAGAAAAAGGAGGCGCTCATCAATAATAATATGAAAGAGTTGAAGAGGCTTGCGGAGTGTCGGAATGGGACGCATTGGATTAATTATCACCGCCTTCGACTGCGCTCAGGCGGCGATAATTAATGCAATTTAGGGAGGAATTGGCAACGGAAGAGGGGGAGTCGGAACAAGTAAGTGCGAAAGTCAATTATCGCAGTTTGATTATTTTCCGCCGCCGGTGCACTCGAAGGCGGTGATAATTAATCCAATTTAGGGAGGGGTTGGCAACGGAAGAGGGGGAGTCGGAACAAGTAAGTGCGAAAGTCAATTATCGCAGTTTGATTAATTTCCGCCGCCTGAGCGCAGTCGAAGGCGGAGGAGGAAGAGAAGATAAAGCATGCAGGAATTCAATCCTCGCTTCCGCACACTTATAAACTACAGTGGGAATCCTTCATTCGCGTCCAGCGGGAAGGATCCCCGCCTGCGCGGGGATGATTTATGGTTAAAAAACCTGTTACCATTAATTTTGCATATTTCTAAAAAAATTCTTACAGAAAACAAATCAATAAATTTAATGGCTCTAATATGAATTTATTCTAACGAAAATTTACAAAAATTAGTATAGCAATTATTTAAAAAGGAGTTCGGAATGAAACAATCAACATTAAAAATTCATTGTTAATATTTCTCAGAGCATCAAACCGAAATCGGGTGAGTTTTGAAATCAATCGAGAAGACTGCTTTTCGAAGTGATATTATTTTTGACGCGGCGCGATGCTCCTTTCGGGAGCAGTTTTTTTCCAAAAAATTATCATATTTGATAATCTATATATTTGCCTTCACTTATATCCTGTACAGATCCATAAAGTCAATAAACCTGTCCACACATGCAAACCTGTGCGCCGCTCAATAGGTTCACATTACGGTAAGGTAAATGTATATGAACTGTTAGTAAGAATTTGACCCGCTGTTGTCTGGATTGGAGCGATCACCGCGGTTACTGTGGAGACTACTAAATGGGAACCACTAGAAGGAGTGATAGATAGATTAATAGTAACCTGGTTTTCGATTCCCGGATTTTTCGTAATATCAACATCAGAAATGGTGATGATTGCCCCATTGTATGTTATAGAGTAATTTGACGCAAAGTTTGCATTAATAACATCTTGTGTAAAAGTAATTTCTAGGTTTAATGGGGATGGTCCGCCTTGGTTTAATAATTTCCAGTCCTCAACCATGAGTAATTCTGGCTCATACACTAATTGATTTTCGAACACGGTGAAGAGATCCTCACGATCGCACTGAATCAGGAATGCTGTGAAACAAATAGTTATTAATAACTGCACTTTTTTCTTCATGATTTTTCCCCCATTATCCTCTGTTTTATATTATTAAAGATAATCATAGTTATTTACTAAATCAATATTTTCTTGAAATTTATTAACAATAAAATATAATTTTGTGTTTGTTTTTTATTTTATTCTATTTTTTAATGCACATGGTTAAAATGTATGTTTATATTCATGCGGTAATGCACAAATCGTAAGAGGTCATTTCTAAGGGGTATCAAGTCTTTTCATGTCATTCCCGTGAAGACGGGTATCCTTAATTCGCGTCTAGCGAGATGGATCCCCGCCGTAGTTTATACTCGCGCAGGCGGGTATGGGGGATGACATATTGTTGCTGGATCAATGATTACCCACGGAAAATGGGTAGTTAAAAAAATTTTCATGAAGGAGACCTGTTTGATCTTGAATAAATTAGTCAATATTATTAAACTTGTATGTGTTCTTTTAATCATTAGTGCGACACAATTATGCAGCAAAGAGACGCGGAATCCCGCTGCATACTGGGATGATATGGCGAAATTTTTTGCAGGTTTACAAGTCGCACAAACCAGCCAATTTTTCAGCATGAGCCAGTCTGAGTGTTATAAACAGCATGTGACGTACATGAACACCTTCTGGACCAGGGTGAAAAGTGAAAATATTGATAAGATCATTCCGTGGCGCGAGGCGAATCTCGGAGGGGTGCATGAAAGGGAAACGGCATTTTATCCCCTGAGCGGAGCTGACCTGATAAATCTATTCACCATGTATCCGAATTCTCGGGAATACCTCATGGTCGCTCTCGAAGAACCAGGCATAGTCCCCGACCCGCTGAAGATGTCTGAATGGGATATCTGTCTCGGTCTGATATCGATACGCAATGTCATTTGGACATTGGCATCACAAAATTATTTTATAAGCAGTATTATGAAAAAAGAGATGCCGAATAAATATCTTACCGGTGTTGGGCCTGTTATTCTTGTGTTTGCAGCGCGTATGAACCTTTTCATCAATAATTTTGAGGAGGTCCGGCTTGATGCCCGCGGGACATTGTCCCCGGTCGATCCAAACGGTATAAAAAATGACGAGAAGCCGGTTATAGCCGGGTGCAGGATTACATTCACTTCTCCGGGGAGTTATTTTAAAAGAAAGATAACCTACCTGCAGATTCGTCTCAGTTCCGAAACTTTCAGGGGGACCGGGCCGGAAGCGATTTTTTTTAAAAAGTACCCCCGCTTCAATACAATCATGAAGTCAGCTGTATTTCTCCTTCACAGCCCTAATTTTAAAGACCTCGCGGATGATATACTAAAGAGAAGCGTTGTCATGGTCCAGGATGATTCCGGCATCCCCTACCGCTACTTCAACAAGGATGAATGGGGGATCACACATTATGGGAATTACGCATACCCCTATCCCCTTACAGACCTGAAAATATATCCCTATCAACCCGATCTTGCTGCCGATATGGCGGCCAACAGTAAACCGCTTCCATTTAATTATGGTTATGGACGATCTATTGGACTGAATAAGTCGAACCTGATGGTGGGGACAAAAAAGAAATAGGATTACAAGTTTTATTTTTTGATTTTTTTTATCCTCGTCCAGTGCTCATTTTTAAAGAGGAGCGGCTGCGGCTTGAATTTTTCCCGGGAGACATGGTCCTTCAGAAATTTGATCCTATTGTCAATATCAGGGTGGGAGTCGAAAAAAGCGGCCACTGCCGGGACATTGGCCTCCCGCTTCATGGTGTTAAAAAGTTGCATGAGACCCCTGCAGCTCATTCTTGATTTCATCATTAATGCAGCCCCCTGGACATCAGCCTGTTCCTCGAATTCACGCGAATATTTCATGAAGATAAGGAGGCCGGTTATCTCGCTTATGAGTTCAGCTGATTCAAGTTCTTCAAATCCGGCGCCGATCATAAGATGCAGAAAAACTGACAGACTCAAAAGTCGAATAAGCTGCCGTATTCCATGCCGGTTCTCAACATGGCTGATCTCATGGGCAATGACCCCTGCCAGTTCTTCCGGACTCGTGCTTTTGTTGATGAGCCCGGAAAAAACAAAAATTTTTCCATCGGGGAGAGTGAATGCATTGATCCTGTCGTCCTTAATGACCTTGATCGAATATGCATAGATCGATTGCTTGGGGGAGAGCCTCTTCCTGATCCTTTCAATTACTGAGTTGAGTTTTTTATCATTATATGGCTTACATTCACTGGTGATTTTTCCTTCAATAAGTTTCGATAATTTTTTGTCGAAAGATACGGGCACCAGGCGATACGATTCAAAGAGGATGCCGTATACTACTACGGCAGCGGCAGGAAGCGCCAATAGGAAGAACATGCTTCGTAAAATCAAGGGAGCATGCTTGAATCTAAACGCGGTTTTCACGAAGGGATTCGTCAATGTGTCTCCCTTGTATTTCATGATAAGTTTTTTGCAGTGCTTGCCGGTGAACGATATCATTCTGGTCGCACAATTATTGTCGCTCCCCTTTATGATGACCCGAGTTTTAGAAAGGATTTTTTCAATATCTTCTATCTCACCATAGCTCATTGTAACTGCAGGGCTTCCGGATGCAGGTTCGAAAAAAAACAATTCCCTGCTGATTTTCAGCGTGCCCTTGACCGGCACAGGCGATAGTCCATCATAATATTCGGCATCGATAGTTGCTGAAGAAGTATCGTGTTTCATAAATTAAGTAAACATCCCCCCGACTGCATCCATGGCATCAGATGCCTCTGAGAGTCCGTCTGAGAGGGCTGATGCTGCGCGGTCGTAATCAGATTTTATTGCGGCAAAATCGATCCCTTCTTCCAGGGACAGGTTGTCAAGGTACATTCTGATATTCATGATAATAGCCCACGGGAAACCGATGCCGAGTGTAAACATTATAAGGAGCGCAGAGGCAATGGTTGTCCCGAATAAATCACCCCCCCGTAAGGTGCATTCGAAACGTTTCCCTTGGAAGACCGTATTGTTCCAGGTGAACCGTTCGAGGGACGCAGCGAACCAGAATGCATATATCCCGAGGGTTACCAGAGTGAGGAGTATGCCGACCAAAAATGTTTTAGCGAGCATCTTACCGGTGCCCGTGAAAACGAATGGCTGGTTTCCATACTGTGAATTATTAACAAAAAATGAACGTACTTCGCAATAAAACCACGGGCTGTATATTCCAAGCGTAAGTATCGACAGGATCCATCCTTTCAAAAAGATAAGGGCAAGTGTGCCCGGGGTACCGACAAATTTGAATCGTATGGCTTTCCAGGATGACCTGCTCAGCCGAAATCGCTGGCTACCCACGATTATAAACGGGATCGCCGCAAGTATTATTCCATATGCAATAACAGTGACAACTGCCTGGGCTTTCATTGGGTCCAACCCGGCCAGTTTCTCAAGGCCCATATACAAGCCTACCATCAATCCGCCGAAAACTGCAAATATTGCCAAAGCCTTGAGGAAGCCTAAAAATTTTTCTTTGCCGGTTGCATGGTAATTTAACGGTTCATCATAGCATTCCGTATTATTATAGATGAATTTTGTTATCCTTACCTTTCCCCAGAAACTGTAGATCCCGAGGGTGAGTATCGTGAGAATGATATTCCCAAGATAGATCAGAAAGAGCTCCCCGCCTTTCCCTTTAAAATTGAATTTTTTGAAATTGTTTTCCATGATTGCCCCCTGATTGTATGTTCTATGTAAAATAATCAAATCCGGATCGGTGCTATTGAAGCTTCACAATTCATGCGGGTGAATTGTAATTGGCTGTGTTGAAAGTTTAATATATGGTGTAATATATTAAACTTTTTATAAAAGTCAATACAGGGAATCCAATTTTTTTGATTTTCTTTTTTAAAATTGTGCTATATAATTATACATTTTCAGTATTTATCCATCGTAAATAAACAATTACTATTTGAATTGCATCTGACTCGATGTTTTTTGTATTTATGCAGTGAGGTAATTTAAAATGTTAAATTAATTTGACATTTGTACTATTATTTTATCATTCGATAAATTACACTCAAACATTTAAAACCCTGGAATGATTGATAAGCATGAATGAATTTTATAAAAATATGATCCACAGGACCGAAATGGTCCTCTCAGAAGCAACTATGAAGATGGTCGCATCTTCCAGGGTCATCATCTTCGGCGTGGGCGGGGTGGGGAGCTGGTGCGCTGAGAGCCTGGTGAGGTCGGGCTTTATCAATGTCGCGATTGTTGACTCAGATATAGTGTGCGCGACCAACATCAATCGCCAGGTGCAGGCGACCTCGGCAACGATTGGAAACCCAAAAGTAGAAGAATTGCGGAAACGTCTTCTTGAAATAAATCCTTCCGCTGATGTGAAGGCATTCAACATCCCCTATGATGAAACGACAGCCTCTGATTTCAGTCTCGGAGAGTATGATTATGTGATAGACGCTATTGACAGCCTGAGCAGCAAGGTATTGCTGATCAAAAAAAGCCTGGAAGCGGGGATTTGTTTTTTTTCATCCATGGGGGCCGCAGCCAGGATTGACCCGACACGGATTAAAGTGGATACAATGGACCATACCAGGAACTGCCCGTTGGCCCGGAACGTACGTAACAGGCTGCGGAAGGAAAAAGTGCCATTAAATTTTATCTGCGTATACAGCGACGAAACCCCGATCCCCCCTGCATCTGAAAGCGTATGCGGCACTGACTCATGTGCCTGTTCAGAAGACAGGTCGGCATTCTGCGGCAAGAATGATGTTGAAATAGTTGATTGGTGCAGCAGGAAAAAGCAGATCAACGGCTCAATTGCCCACATTACCGCGATATTCGGATTTTATCTTGCCGGGCTCGTCATTCAGGACATTCACAGCAAAAAGCCCGCATAAATTGATTGCGGGCTGCTGGTGTATTGTGTCCAGTAGGGGTAAAAAATCGCTTCATGATGGCACCTATCATTAATAAAGTGTGAATTGCACTATTCGCGATCCTCGGGATATATCTCATAACACTCCAGCAGACACCCGGAATTAAATTCCTGCCCGATGACGACAAAAGTATTCTTCATTTTATTTTTTTATTGCATAACTTCATGAAAGGATATATTATTATATAACTGCTTAATAACTGATATTTAAAGATTATTCC
>JBFZEZ010000038.1:0-3175 GCA_041306585.1 Spirochaetota bacterium
AAATCAAAGACTCAGCCGAGAAGCCGGAATATGCGGCTGGTCACAGCCTTGGGGAATATAACGCACTTTATGCTGCCGGCGCTTTCGATTTCTCCACAGGGTTATCACTGGTAAAAAAACGCGGTGAGATAATGAGCAAGGTCAAAAACGGGGGGATGGCGGCAGTCATCGGAATTGAACCAAAAAAGATTGAAAAGGCCCTCCGGGATGCATCCCTTGATTCAATTGACATCGCCAATTATAACTCACCATCCCAGACAGTCATATCAGGACCAACAGATGACATACCTGCTGCCCAAAAGGCACTGGAAAAGGCCGGCGCCAGGATGATCATACCCCTTAAGGTAAGCGGGGCCTTCCATTCGCGGTATATGAAGGAGGCCATGAATGAATTTTCAAAATGTATTGATGCCTGTGAATTCCATCAGCTTTCATTTACTGTAATATCCAACGTGACTGGGGCCCCCTATGATAGTGCCGGCATCGGGGATAATTTAAAAAAACAGATGATATCCCCGGTACGATGGACCGAAAGTATTCATTTCCTGAAGAAACTCCCTTCCCCTGTGTTTGAAGAAATCGGCCCCGGCAACGTGCTCACGAAACTCGTCAAACAGATATCATGAGAGAAAAATGGTATCCAGGCCGGTAGTAATCTCGAGCTTTTTCGGGAGTACAAACGCAAAAGAATAACCCTGAGCAGGCATGGAATATCCTTTGTACTGGGAAAAATTATCAAATTCACATTCGATCCTTCCGTCCTCAAAAAATACCGGCTTTTCAATTTCCATGAGTTTAAACGGCATCATAAGACCGCATAACATAATTTTTGACAGTGCTTCCTTTATCGACCATAATTGAAAAGATGCGTTTGTCTCGTCCTTGGCATTTGATAGAATAATCTTCTGTTCATTGTCCGTAAGCTGGCTCCTGACTGCTCTCAATCGGTTTTGGTCGATACATTCGAGGTCAACCCCCATCGGTGTGCCAAGGGGGAAGGCGACAGCAACCGCGCGTTTATCGCTGTGGCTGATGCTGACCCCCGGTACATGTATCGAGAGGAAGCGCACAAGGGGCTGGTTGAACACACCGCGCTCAATGACAACACGGGAAAGGTCTTTTTCATTAAGTAAATGAGCGACTGCACACTTTGCAGCATACCTTCCAAGGAGAAAACTGCTCCGTCTCGCATCAAAGCGTAGTGATGAAAAATATTCGAGTTCCTCTGATGAAAAAATTTCTGGTGCGTGCAGCTCGATATGTCTGTACTCCTGATCGGAGATTCCCCCGATTGAGGCGAATACAGACATATGTGCTTCACGAAAATGCAGTTCTGTTATTCGTGGAAGATACAACATGCCAGGTTACCGTGCATAATGCTCCGGCTGTTAACCCTTTTCCTCCTCTTCTTTTTCCTGCATCAGCCGGATGTTAATCTGAGCAATACCGAGCTTGGCCAGCGGAATAGTGAATGGAGAACAAGAAACATAATCCAGACCCGCATCCATGCAGAATTGTATGTTATCGGGGTTGGCCCCATGTTCACCGCAAAGGCCCATTTTAATATCCGGACGTGTAAGTTTTCCCCTAAGGGCTGCTATCCCGATAAGTTCTTTGACCTCTTCACCAAGATATTTAAATGGGTTCTGACGCATAAGGTCAAAAAGGGAATAGCTGGGGAAAAACGAATTGGAGTCATCCCGGGATAGGCCGTAGGTTGTCTGTGTCAAATCATTGGTACCGAAGCTGAAAAACTCAGCATATTGGGCAATATTCCCTGCAGCCAGCGCGGCAGCAGGAAGCTCGATCATGGTGCCAATTTTGTAATCGAGCTCATCCATCCCGTATTCTTCAAGGACTTCATCCCTGATATCGCGAATTCCTTTTACTTCACATCCCTCAATTTTTTTACCATTTTTGATAAACTTGATTTCCTGTTCGCACATGACTAACGGTATCATTATTTCCGGGGTTACATCGATTCCTTCTTTTTTCAGCATACATGCTGCTTCAAAAATAGCCCTGCACTGCATTTCGTAAATCTCCGGATACGTCACTGCGACCCGGCACCCTCTATGGCCAAGCATAGGATTCATCTCGCTCAATTCAGCACAGCGGTTGCGGACATCGGCTGATTTCATAGCATTCTTGTTGTTGAGATACTTGATAAATTCATTCATGCTCTCTTCGTTTCTCGGAAGGAATTCGTGGAGGGGTGCGTCAAGCAGACGGATAGTAACCGGATAGTTTTCCATTATTTTAAAAAGATCATAAAAATCGGATCGCTGCATCGGAAGAAGCGCGTTCAATACCTTGCGGCGCTCCTGTTCGTTGCTTGCGATAATCATTTCACGGAACCGCATGATCCTTTTTTCATTAAAAAACATGTGTTCAGTCCGGCAGAGACCGATACCTTTTGCCTTGAATTCCCTGGCAAGTATTGCATCGTTCCCCTGGTCAGCATTTGCACGGACATCAAATCCATCAATGAAGTTTTCTGCTATTGTGAGAAAATCCATAAGCCCGTTTGTTTTATAATCCGGCATAATAAGGTCGACTTTGCCGAGATAAATTGTCGGTGCCTCATAATATGGAACATTAATCGATACATAATCCCCTTCACTCACCACTTTACCTGCAAGTGTGAAAGTATTCCCGCGTATCTTCATCTCAGGCTGTACCATGGCAACTTTGCCAAGGCTTCGCGCAACAACAGGAGCGTGGGACGAAAAGCCCCCTTCTGTTGTTATGACTCCCTGAGCAACCTCAATCGCCTTGACATCTTCGGCGTATGATACAGTCATTACAAGGATCAGATCAGTGTCATCGCCATTCATTATGGCGTGTTTATGCTCCTCAAGAAGCCGAGAGGTGGAAAAAAATACGCGCCCAATCGCTGCACCGGTTGAACCGGCGATTCCGCCCTGGATTGTTTTAATTCCTTTGGCAGTACGGGAATCAATAACAGGATGCAGGAGCTCATTCAGCTGATTCGGTTTAACATGACTAATTATGTACTCATCCGGTACAATCTTCTTCTGATTAAGATCAAGAAGGGTCTTTATCTGCGCTTTGTTTGACTTTTCAACGCACTCCCTCTGTTCTACGAGCCAGAAGTCGCCTTCTTCAATGGTAAACTTGATATTTCTGATTTCCAGGAAATTCTGCTCAATCT
>JBFZEZ010000039.1:0-14175 GCA_041306585.1 Spirochaetota bacterium
CAGGTACACTTGCTTCTGTGAACTATTTTAAGGAACTCTCTAAGAATAAAGGGGGATCTCCCCGGATCATAGAGCTTGACGGAAAGCCCGGAGTCAAAGAAGTAAGCGCGGACTTGATGGCGAAAATATAATACTATGCGTACATTCGGCATGATGCTGCCGGGGAGACATTGATGCGGTCCGGCGGCACGAACCGGGTGTGCTGTTCCAATAACGCTTGACAGTAGGCAAAAAAAAGGATTACATGTACCATAACTTTATATAATACAAAGCGGGCATTATGAATACCTTAAAAAAAGCAATTCTCGTTATGACCCTTCCCATTATTCTCAACATAGTCGGTACAGTCTTCTGTTTTCAGAATATGAATGTTGATGTCTTCCGGGGGTATTCTGCCGGTACAGTGCTCCATGCAATTTTTTCAACGATCTGGATTTGGATGGCATGGAAATTTTATCATTCAAACGTGCTCGTCATGATAGCGATTTCAATGGGCATCCTGCCGGTGAAATTAATAGTGTTTGCGGTTTTCGCTTTCGGCGGACTATACCTATTCCACATGGATAAATTTTATTTCTCGGTGGCATTTCTACTCGGGACTTTCCTGAGCCTGATAATAGAAGTGTGGTATGTGATATTTGTTAATAAAGCACGGTTAAAGATCCAAAAGATATGAGTAATGCAGAAAAAGAAAATTTATTAAAGCTCACCAAAGAAGAACTCATCGCCAGAATTCGGGGGGAATCATCCGGCAAGAATCCGCATGATCTTATCGATAACGACATGTCTATTGATTTCCGGTCCCTGCTTGAAGCAGCTTCTGACATAATTTTCATCATCGATAAAAACGGTCATCTCAAGTATATTAACTCGGCATGGCAGAAATTTTATCCATCACGGCTGAAAGACAGCCTCGGCAAGAATTATACCGAGTATATTCCTGATTTTGAAAAATCCCGGGCAATATTCGTATTTGATTCAGTCATAAAGGAAGGCCATATCTTCCAGGACGAAATCATGAAAACCTCTGACGAGAAGGGGAATGACGTTTATTTCAATATAAGTTTCTCACCCATACGGCACAAGGATTCAGGTGCGATCAGCGGTATGCTCGGCATTATGCGGAATATCACAGAAAATTATCTTATGGAAAAGAGGCTGAAGAAAAACACCAAAATGCTCGAGGACAAGGTCAAGGAGCAGATCAGACAGGCCCAGGAGCTTAAAGAACTTCGTGATTTTAATGAAGAGTTTATCTATAACGCGCCTATCGGCATTCTGATGATGGACCCTTCGGGTATCATACTTTCCGAAAATCCTACACTGAAGAAAATCATGGGGCGTGAAGCAGGTGATTCTGTTGTCGGCGTCAATCTTCTTTATTACGAGGGTTTTATCGAGAGCGGTTTCGATATTATCTTCAGGGAGGGCCTTGAGAAAAAGAAAACCATCAAGGCGTATGAAACACGCTATATACCGATTGCAAAAAACAGGGAACTCTCGATAAATTTGACCATGACCCCTATCCTTGAAAAGGGAGGGGGCGTTGAAAAGGTTATTGTCATGGTCGAGGATGTGACTGATCAGGTGCGCATTTCCAGGAAGATGCATCGTGCCGATAAAGTTTCATCGCTTGGTTTCCTCGCATCGGGAGTCGCGTCGGAGTTGAAGGACCATATAAATAAAATGTTCATGGATCTGAATTTTATCGCTTTGAATGTTGATGAACGTAACCCCGCGTTTGAATATATCCCGTCTATGAAGAATGACCTGGAACGGATCAAGGGTATTTCCGAACAGCTTCTCAGCCTTGCCGCCACCGATGAAACCGAAAAGGAATCAATAGAAATCAATAAGATCTTAACCAGCCATACTATCGAGGTTGTTATAAACAGGATCAAAGGCAAGGGGATCGATATGGAAATCGTTTTGTCCAAGTCGAACCCGATCGTCAATGCGACACAGAACCAGCTTCAGCAGCTTCTGATACAATTGATCGAAAATGCTGAAGAGGCTATTTCCGAGAACAGGCGCGGCAAGATAAAGATAATGATCAGCACACATATCGCAGATGACGCCAGGGTCGCGGCCATCAGTATCAGCGATACGGGCATCGGCATATCCGAGGAGAATATCAAAAAAATATTCCGGCCTTTTTATTCCACAAAGGGAAAACAGGCCACCGGCCTCGGCATGATGATTGTATCGGCCATACTTGGAAATCTCGGCGGAACCATCGGAGTAAAAAGCTTGCCTGCTGTGGGTACAACATTTAAAATAACACTCCCGTTGTGCGAGACATGAGGATGGAACTGTCGAAATGCTTTTTATCCCCTTGCATAAGGGAATCCATCAATGATGATATGAAGGTTGATTATGATAACCATACCTGAATCGATAATGAAGCTGTATAACGATGAGGGATTTATTATCATCACCCAGGACAGCATGGTGGATGACAATGAACGGCTGAAAGGGGGCGACGCCGGCGCAGGCGCTGATTACGCGAAGTCCGATAAGCATGGACATATCATAACCAGGTCCACCGAAAAAATCCCGGACAAGGATACCGATATCCAGTCGATAAAACCCGGCACGAGCGATGTTCATGATATTCCAACCATCATTGATTATCTCAACTGGCACATGAAGAGGATATCCGAAAATGTGATCGGCAGAAACGAGGTAATCACTCAGGCGATATATGCTATACTTACCGGTGAGCACATGCTTATTCTCAGCCGTACAGGCATGGCGAAATCGTATCTCGCGACTTACATATTCAATACATTTGAAGGGGCCCGCCTTTTTTCCTCCCAGGCCAGCAAAGACCAGACCCCGGATAACTATTTCGGGCCATATAACATAGAGGAGTTCCGTAAGGGCAGGATTAAGCACAATATCAAAGGGTCGGTCATTGAAGCGAACTTCGTGTTTCTCGATGAGTTCTTTGACGCAAGCGATGTCGTTTTACGGTCCCTTCTTACAGTCCTGAACGAGCGGAAGTTCATTAACGGGCAGGAGCAGATCGATGCCGCGGTGCATACCGCGATTGCCACCGCCAACTATATGCGCATGAATGAGGTGACCGAGGCGGTCCTTGACCGGTTCACCTACAAGTCGATACTTCCGGAAACAAGCAATACCTACACGCACCTTATGATCGACCATACCTATGCCTTCAGCATGGGAAAGGCGGTCGAACCGGAAAGAAAAATTCACTTCAACGATATCCTGTATCTGTGCGATATCATTAAGAACAACAACCGTGAAATCCGGATCGACGTCCCTGATTTCATCTATTTCATGAAAAACATCCTGGTCAATAAGTTTGTGAGTGAAATGCGTAAGAGCGATTATAATTATTATGTGAGCCCCAGGAAACAGGCGAAGCTTGCCGACTTCCTCCGCGCTTCGGCGCTTCTGCACAACCGTTTCACCGTGACCATGGATGACCTGAAGGACATGTCCCTTGCTCTCTGCACCCTTAACAGTTACATCTCTGTAAAGGCAAAGGACAAATCTGAAATTGACGTATTCAACGATGCGTATCAGCAGATGATGATCCACTTCAAGGCGACCGGGGCCATCGAGCAGATTGAGTTCCTTCTTCAGGTACGCAGTGTCCTGCAGGCGATACGCGAGAACCCTGATAAGCGCGACTTGATCCTCCAGCGGAAGGGCCTGTTTGATGGAATACTTGAACTGATTAAAAAGATTTTTACATCGAAGAACAAGGGCGAGGATGATCGCTTGACCGTCGATTCACTGAAAACACGCATCCTGGAACTTAACCCGGTCGTCGAGGAAGTCAACGAACTGAAGGATGGCATACTGAAGGATTACCGGGATATCTATTGATTATGAGGTACCGGCATTGACTGATAAAGTTGCCACATTGAGCAGAAACGGACGGGAACTTAATTTCATTGAATACTGGGAATCCCTCGGTTTTTTTGACACTCTGCAGGTTATTATCCCCCCAAAATTTTTTATCCTGTTTGAAATCGCCCGCCTGATCTATACGGGTGATGCTTCCGACGCTTTCAATGCAATAGAAGAAATTTCAAAACAGGAAATAGTATACAAGCCGAACAGGGACGAAAGCATCCAGGTCAACCGTGTTGAACGGATTTCCCCGATTTCAGATAAAATGGAGATAGATACATTCCGCAAGATACATGAATTGAAAAAGGCCCTTCCGCGTGAACTCGCTCTCGATGACGACATGTTCAATGTCAAGCTGCTTACGAAATCGCTTCTGGTCCAGAAGCATTACGAATCTGAAGCGGACAGCTTCAAACCGATATCGACTTCGCGTAACGATGCAGGGAAGGACGCGAACCGTTTTGAACAGAAATTTTATATTCTTCTCGATCGTTCCCGGTCAATGGACATGAAGATGCGGTCGTTCTACTCGAAGTGTATCGTGGCAGAATTCCTGCGGAGAAAAATAAACACCAAGACGAAATTGTATTACCGTCCGTTCGATTCGCAGCCGGGGAGACTCTTCAAAGTAAGCAAGAGGGAGGATTTTCCCATCCTTATGGAAAAGGTGCTGCTTACGACAACCGGCGGGACCAGTACAAACATCCAGAACGCCGTGACTCAGGCGGTTAAGGACATTAATTACGACAAGGAAAAGATCAAGTCTGAGATCCTCATTGTTACTGACGGGGTCAGCAAAATCGACAAGTTCACTTTGAAAAAAACACTCGGGGACATCAAGCTTCATGTCCTTAAGATCGGTGATGATTGCGCCGTCCCGGATTATTTTGAAATGGAGAATGAATTTAAAGCTTCAAATATTGATCCTTCCTCTGTTAATCTCAAACGGGCCCGCGACAAACTGGGGGAGATTAAAAAGGGCGCTATGAATAATGCCCCTACAGGCGAGGTGCGGGTGTATCGGAAACTACTCGACCTTTCTGAAAATATGGTGAGGGACCTTCGTGAGGTCGCCACTCAGTTTATCGAGGTCGGCGACCTCAAAGCTGACGGGCTGTTCGTGCTTACCGATGATACTATTCAAGAGATCAGGTCTCTGGCCCAGAAATTCAGTTCAATACATATCGCTGACCTCGAAGTGAATGCGAAGAAGAGCATGTATAAACAGGTCTATTTTCTTACACAATATATCCAAATGCTTATAGATAACGGCAACGAATCGGATGCAATCCTGAAAGATGCTCATGACACGCTCATGTCTGTCCGGCAAAAAATGCTCAAAGACCCCGAACTGCTTTTCACTATTATCGAGGTTGAAGAATTTGATAAAGACAAGAAAATGATGAAACTGGCCAAGAAAGAGGCGCGAAAACTTCTTCAACAGATGAAGCTCAATAATAAAAACATTTCGATCGAAGATATGAAACGGGCCCAGCTCCTCTTCACTATGGATATGAGCGGGGAGGGGAACATGGGAAGGTTTATCCAGCTTTTGCTTATAAAATTATTCCAGTTTTTGAAGAGGATCGCTGCGGCGCCTTTCACGAAATCATAATTTTGCTTTTTTATACCATTCGATTGTTTCTAGCAATATCTGCACATTGTCCCTGGTTGGCGACCATCCGAGGTCCTTTTTCGTCCCCTCGCAATCGAGGACGACATTATTATGGAGAATGAACAGGTGCTCTTTCGTAAGATAGTTCACCTTGAATGGTTTCAGTATGATAGACATGAACCGTGTAAATCTCGGCGTGAGATGTTTTATGGTGCAGTCCATTTTCGCCTTTTGTTTGATATTCACAATCTGTTCAATCTGTGTGGGGACATTGTCTGAGCCAATATTGTAAACCTGGCCAGTGGAGGCCGGATTTTTATATGCTGCGATATAGGCTGCAGTTACATCATCAGGATGGATGTACTGGATTCTGGTGTTGCCGTCTCCGGACAGATATAGCCGATTTTCACCCGCGCCCATACCAAGCGCCATGTAGAGAGTAATAAGGATCACTGTATCATCAACACCCGGGCCTGATACGACTGCAGGTCTGAAAATGGTTATTCCTAATTCTGAACTTTTCGCATACGCCATGCATATGTTTTCAGCTTTTAATTTATCTTTTCCATATGCAGTGACAGGTTTTTTTTTGTCCCCGGGTTTGGCAGGGATATTTTTACTCTTCCCGTAAACCTCGTAGGTTGAGTTGAAAATCACCCTTTTCACGCCTGCTTTTTTCGCAGCGAAAAGCAGGTTCGCGGTCCCGGCAACATTTATTTTTTTCATCGCACCGCGTTTCAAAAAGTATTTACCCGGTCTTTTGATGTCCATGAGGTGGAAAATTGCCGTTACCCCGGCGCATGCTTTTTTAGTGATAATTTCGTCGCGGACATCCCCTTGAATAAATTCCGCCTGCAGGGTGAAATCCCGCGGTTTTTCAAAATCCAGGCATCGGACCGTATGTCCGTCGTCGATCAATCTCTGGGTGAGCTTTTTCCCAAGGTAACTTGCCGCGCCTGTAACTAGGATCATATGGTATCTCCACAACATGCCAAAAATTCACATTCAATGTATTGCATAAACATATAAATTAATGTACATTTTAGTCAAGTATAATTATAAAACCCTAAGGCATCGTACATACCCTGGAGAGGGTGTGGGAAAAAATGATTCCACTTACAATCCCTTCAATTTCAGAGACCCGGATTATTTTCATGAAAGCATCACCGGTTCGGTCGTCATTCATTATGCAGAGTTCATTCTCTTTAAGGCGTGTGAATGTTTTGTCTGGGATGCGGGATGGAATGAGAACCGGATAGGTGCGACCGCCGTTGGTTTCCCGGAAAAGCCCCGTTATGCCGGCAGGAGTATCCAGGTCTGCGGTTCCTGTTTTTTCAAGGGGAAGAGTCTTCCCGTTGACTGCAATGCGGTTTTTTATTATTTTTACGGCGTCGCCCGTGGATGCAACAACGCGCGCATAGTTTTTGTTGTATGCAACAAGATCGCCTTTCTGTGGTGCTCCCCGGAGTGGTGAATAGATAAGGAGGATCTCGCCGGTCCGAAGCGACGGTGATGATAGTTCTCCATTGATTTGTTCCATAGAAAAAAATGAAGTCGCTGCATTGATCAATACCAAAAGCGAGCAGGCGGCACTAGCGGCATATGCCGTATAGCAATACCATGTATTGTAATATTTCATCTTTGTTTCCCTGACGGATACTGCCTTGCAAACGGCTTCGACCGCGCTCAGGATGACGACAAATATGCTGAAGATGAGCATGAGGGGAATCATCAGTATTATCCGCTCTTGTCCGTACGCGATAGCAGCCAGAGGGATACACAATATGGCAATTGTCAGCATGACCAGGAAGGCGGCCCCTTTCAACCCCTCGCCGTTATACACCTGGCCGAGCCCGGTAAAAAGCATGGACAGAAATCCCGCGAGGGCGGGATGGCGGGTTTTTATTTTTGAGGATGTGATTATGCTGCCTTTCATAATATATTACAGATAGGATTCAATAAAATCTTTAACAGTGTTCTTGCCTTCCATGACCCCGAAGTGTCCTTCGCATAAAATATCCGCGTTCATGGAGATCATGAATTCAAGGGACCGTTCGTAGTCAGTCCTGTTGGAGAGAAGAATTTCGTTCAGGGGCCCGTGCACGTCCTGCCCGAAAAGAACAAGCTTCCCGTCTGAAACAACAGTATATACCGATGACCCCGGTGAATGTCCGGGTGTATGATACATGCACACGCTCAGACTGCCGATGGTGAACTCACGTTTATTTTCTTGTACTTTAATATCGATAGATGTTTTCTCCATAAAACTTCCATACCACGACGCTGCAGTTACATCTGCATCCCCGTTTTCCAGGTAAAATGCATCAAGTTCGTGCGCTACGATTGTGCAGCCTGTATGCTCCCGTATCCCGTTGGCCCCCCCGGTATGGTCATAATGACAGTGGGTTATAAAAAGGAAACTGATAGAGTGCGGGTCAGTCGCGGTGCGCTCGATATTTTTCAGCAATTTTTTTATGCCCAGGCCGGTCCCTGCGTCAATCAGGGCGGCGTGTTTCCCCGATTTAATAAGGTACACCGCTGCATCAGAACCGTGGGAATCCGACGGGCCCCCAACCTGGAAGATATTGGACGTTATCTGCATGAAGATCACCCTGATCAAGATTTTGGGATGATTCTAAACATGGATATAACTCCTGTCAACTCGGAAGCGAGCCGGTGGAGGGTATCGCAGAGATTATTCAGATCGACAGACGACCTCTGTCGCTTTCCTGATTTTTTCAACGCCTTTGTGGATATGTTCCATATCCGAAACCATGAGTACGATTTTTTTTCACATCCTTAGAGATTGCGGGTCCTGTAGGGTTTCTGTAATTGCATAAAGCGGCTTGGTGATATTTGTTGTAGAGAACAAAATTATATAAACTGCGAAAACCGTATATGCGCAGCTATATTTATTGAATATTTGTTGACTTTTGCATGAAATGTATTCAAATATGATCGAATCGTGAGACATAATACGGTTTATATTTCTAATCATGCCATCAGGGTCATAGGGAGCATATGTTTAAAATAGCTCATCGGGGATATTCAGAACGATATCCTGAAAATACGCTGCTTGCTTTCCAGAAGGCGATTGAAGCAGGCGCCGACATGATTGAACTTGATGTGCACCTCTCAAGAGACGGCGAACTTGTAGTCATTCATGATGACGACATATCACGTACTTCAAACGGGTATGGTTTGGTCATGGATACTCCCTTATCCGAACTTAAAAAGCTCGATTTTTCATATAAGTTTCCCCATTTTGGTCATGTTTCCATACCTGCCCTCGGTGAAGTATTCGACCTCGTAAAGGGTAAAATAATGGTCAACGTCGAGATCAAGAAATTGCCGATGAACTATAAGGGGATAGAAGAAAAGCTGGTCGAACTTATCAGGGTGAAAGGGGTGGCTGATCAGGTGATTATCTCATCATTCGATCACTACTCGTTGTTGAAGGTCAAGGTGCTTTTTCCCGAGATCCGTACCGGGATGTTATATGTTGCTGTATGGACATGCTTTGAGCGTGAACTCGAAGCCCTTAAGGCATATTCTGTCCATCCCCATGTTGATGCGGCTTATGCCGAACAACTGAAATGGGCTCACGATAACGGCTATAAGGTCTATCCCTGGGTGGCCGGCAGCAGGGAGGAGCTCACACGGCTTATTGGTTCCGGTCATGTTGACGGCATCATGGTGAATGACCTGGAGCTGTTTCTGAAGTAAATGAAATAACGTGTTTTTTTAAATAGCGGGGTTAATATGATAAGGCAACGGTCGCAACGGTTTGTCTTTTTTTTCGGCATTCTTTGTTTTGTTGTTGTTATGAACGGCATTGCCGGCGGAAAGAACGCCATATCGTACAACAAGGATGGCTGGGAGTATCTGAAAAAAGGGGACACCTATAAGGCTGTTTTCAGTTTTCGTAATGCCTTGAAAAATAATCCCCGCTATTTTGAGGCTTTGACCGGGCTCGGAACCGCGTATAATATTCTTGAAGCATACGACCAGTCCATGGAGATGTTTGCTGAGGCCCTTAAAATGGAACCGGAATCGAGTCTTGTTCTCGAAGGGATGGGGCATTCCCTGTCAGGGAAGGGAAATTATCGGGAGTCCCTTGAATGTTTCAATAAGGCAGTTGAACTTTCAGGAGAGAATATCGGGGCTCAGTTCGGCATAGCGCGTCTGTATTCGATGATGGGGAAGCGCGTATGGGCGGTTAGAAAATTAAAAAGCATACTTGCTGCTCATCCATATCATTATGATTCCCTTCTACTTCTGGCGCAGATCAAGGGTAAGGAGAAGCGCCTGGGGGAAGCACGGGCCCTTGTAGAGAAGGCGATTGGATCGAAAGGGGAGTCTCCAGAGGGATATATCATTTTAGCTGAAGTCCTGTTGGATGAATATTTCGTTTCTGATAAGAATGATTATATCATCGAAGCGGTGAATGCCCTCCAAAATGCCCTTTCCATTCAACCGCAAAGCTTCGGCGCGAACAGACTGATGGGGTATGTGCTGTTGATTCAAAAAAATTACAGCAATGCGGTTGAATACTTTGAGAAGGCAATGAAAAATACAGAAAATGCGTCGCTGATATACAACTGCGGCGTGGCATATGACTATGCGGGGGATAATGAGTCGGCGCTGAAAAATTTTCTACAGGTCCTGAAGATCAAACCTTCGGATCCGGTCCTGAAATTCCGTCTTGAGGATTTCCTGGTGGGGCACGATTATAAAATCGGCCACCCGACGCGTGTCATGCTCTCACGAGAATATGCTGACCATGCGGCCAGGCTTTCCAAAAAAAATTTCCCTGATGAAGCAGTCATGTTTCTGCGACGTTCCATCATGATGAACCCGATGAACAAGGAGGCCCATGAACTTCTCCTCAATTACTACAAGGTGCTCGATTATAACGATTTATTCATCGGGGAGATCAAAGAAATCCTGAAGCTCTCCCCTGAAGGCAATTATAGGGACAAACTGCAGATTGAAATAATGAATCGGCGCAACCGTTTATATCATAATGAGGGATATTCGAGTGAACCTCCCCCGCGCAATGTTCCAAGGATACTCGTGCTCGATTTTGATCCGCGAGGGGGTCTCACGGCGCATTTTGATGCGGGTTCAGTAGCCGCGAACTCTCTCACTTTCGCACTCGGCCAATTCGGCAGGATGGAAACGATCGGCATTCGAAAGCGCATGGAGATAATGGCCCTGATTAAAAGTAACCGCGATCAAATAGAAGAGAGCCTTGAGCAGATCGGTGAAAAGATCGCATCCGGGGAAATCCCGCCGGTGGACTATATTGTGTTTGGCGATTACAATGAAACTGGCAACGCGTTCAGTGTTGCATGCCGTGTTCTCGACCTGAAAAAGGGTTTTGTCATAGGTGAATATGAATTTTTACGGCTGGGGAAGGACTGCCTTCAGGAGGCGGTACTCGCTGTTGCTAGAAAAATCTACCACGACATCCCTTTTACCGGGAAGATATTGAGGATCCGGGAGGACGGCATTGTGGTCAATCTCGGACTATTGGACGGTATCAGCGAGGGTGATAAACTCCTGATATACAAGTATAACACATCTGTCTTCAGTGACAAGGGTTTAAAGAAAAAAATCGTTTTCACGGTTAAAGAGTCGGACACACTGATTTGTTTCGCAAAACCCACTAGTCAGGCGGTCCTTGATGACATCAGTACGGAAGACATGGTGCACCCCTTCAAGAATCACAGGGCCCGACGGATAGAATGATTATTTTTTTTGCGCGCGATTTTCAAAATCCTGCGCCATCCGTTCAAAGTCCAATGATTTATCCCTCTTCCCGATGATGCGGTATATTTCAGACAATGTGTAGAGTGTCTCGTAGTTTTCAGGGTTAAGCGCGAGCGCCTTGCTCAGATAATCTATTGATAAGTCAATATTTCTTTTTCTGTTTTTCGTTACCGGTGAGTCGAAATACATGTTTCCAAGGTAGATATATGCTTTCTCATAATCGGGCTTATAAAAAATAAGTTTTTTCAGGATATCGGCGGCGTGGTCATATTTTTTTTCTTTCCTGTATATCCCGTGCAGGGCCATATAGGCATTGATCATGGCCGGGCATAACTCAATGGCACGCTGGTAAAATTTTATCGCCATGACGAAGTTGCCGCTGCTGTCCTCAAGACGTGCCGCGAAGAAAGGTTCCTCTCCCGCATTGATGCTGTTTTCATAACTTGCCTTGAAATGTTTTTCCGCGAGCTCTTTTTCCCCCCTTCTTAGGTAAAATCGAACCAGGTTCAGGTTCGACATGACATGCCTGGGGTCGATCGATACCCCTTTTTTTAAATGATCGAACGCCAAGGTGTTATTCGTGAAGTATTCATAAAGTTCACCGATTTTGCAGTGAATGTCGGGCTGGGCATCATTTGCAGCAAGGGACTTTTTGAAGTAATCGATGGCTTTTTGTCTATTGCGTTTAAGAATTAAAATGTCGCCGATGATGTTTGCAGCTTCATAGGATGAAGGATTCAGTTCGAGGACTTTATCGAGGTTAAAAACGGCATAATCGTACATCTCCAACCTGAAATCGAGCTTGCCTTTCTCGAGGTAATAAGTCCATTCTTGCTGAGCTCCGAAGCCTTGAATACTCACCATGAACCATGTCGTGATAAATAAAAAAAAATGTGATAATTTTATTGACAATTTATACCTTTATATTACAAGTGTTTTTCATTCAAGTGGTCAGGTAGCTCAGTCGGTAGAGCAGTGGACTGAAAATCCACGTGTCGACGGTTCGATTCCGCCCCTGACCACATATTTATTTACCCCCCGTGAAAATAATCAATTCCATTTTATATTTTATATACGTAGAGACGCAAGATTTTGCGTCTCTACACGCGCGTTACGCGCGGTGTGCGTTACGCGCAGGAAAACGTTATCAAATATTTTTCCTGTATAGCCCCAACGCCCATACCGGGAAATACCTGCGGTAATTTTCATAATTGATGAGCGCCGTTTTATTGAAAAGCCCCACCAGGGATTCCCGGGGCCAGTCCCCGTTTTTCATCTGGCTTTCGATAAGAAACTCAGCGGCCCTCTGTGCAGCCGCAGTTGTACCAAGTTTTGCGCGTACCAGGGCCATGAGCGCCCACGCTGTTTGCACAACCTGACTTTTTTTGTGATGTATCCAACGGCCAAGGCGTGCACTTTCAGGGCTCTCCCCCCATCCGCCGTCTTCATTCTGATGTTCAAGAAGAAAGGAACAAGCCTTGACGATTTCAGGCGACCCTGGCTGTATTCCGGCCGCAAGGAGGCCCCATACGCCGAACCATGTTCCATAGGTGAAACAGATCGCCCATGATCCCTCAAAACTCCCGTCAGTGCGCTGGTTATTCCTTAAAAAATCTGCGCCGCGTGCAATTGATGCGTCGATGGCATCCCGTAATGCTCCGCTGTGTGTCTTCCGCGCACGTGCCAGCGCCTGTATGCATGACGATGTGCATTCAACGTAAGAATAATCGATCATTATCTTCCCGAATATATTCGACGGATTCAGCAGTTCAAGCCAAGTGCCACCCCTTTGTTTTTCGTAGGTGGCCCATCCCCCATCGTCATTCTGAAAAGAAAGAATAAGCTTTATACTTTCTTCGAGTAGTAGCCCGGGAATCCCGTCGGGAGGATTGAATGCGTCTGATATGAGGACCGCGGCTTTATAGCCTTCTGATGTGCAGTCGGTTATCGGCCATCCGTGCTCCCGGTCGCTGAAGGGCCAACCCCCGCGGGAGGTGTGCCTGAAATATTTTTTGTTTTCAGGGGGATCTTCAATGACCTGGTTGTTTTTTATAAAACCGTACGCCTTTTTAATGCATTTCTCCGCATCGTGCTGGACCTCGGCATCGAATATAGCCTGAACCGCAAAAGCCGTGTCCCACAGAGCGGTTGAATTATAGCCGTTCATCTTCATGCCGTCATGGCCTTCACAAATGTATTTCTGAAGGGCCTTCATGCTCTTTCGAAAGTTTTCCCCGTTTTTATCAAGAAAAAAATGCACAATAGTGTTATATACGCTATTGACCGGTCCGATATCGATGAAGTTCGTCACGCGGTCTTCATAGAGAATATGCTTTAATACGGTTTTGAGGGATTGTCCCCTGAGTTTTTTTGAATGAAATTTTTCATATGCGATCATCAGGGTGTTCGCAGCACGCAGGAGCAGGCTTGCGGGTGTGTGGTTGTCGCCTGATATCACCGTGTTCTTGTGTTTTACAAAGTCGATAGCGCCATATGCGGAACCGTAGATGTCCTTCCGTATTTCCCGGATGAGTGTATCCTCCGGTATGCGCGATTTCAGGCCGTAAAGATACGACATCGGGAGGTACACCTGCCGGGCATGGCACCATAACCGTCCCGGGTGAAAAGGGACCGCATAAGGGAGCGACCACAGTTCCGGGAGGATCGGGTTTATCCCTTCGTAAGGGTAGAGGTTGAGGAGGCAGAGAAAAAATTTCCCCCAGCTGGCCGAACCGAGTGCCGTGCCATTTTCATGGATCCATTCCCTGAGGCGGAGCATAGGCGTGCTGTTTCTGTCCACCCCGAGGATACGGAGTGACGCATAACAAATTGCCGATGTAAACATACACCCCGAATTTTCGGCATGGAGGCCGTAACTTCCGTTACTGGCCTGCAGA
>JBFZEZ010000040.1:0-4037 GCA_041306585.1 Spirochaetota bacterium
CGCCACTTGTCATTGACAATTTTGTTGCGACGTCAAGCGCGGCTTGCTGTGTACGATCAAACTCTTTTCCTGCGATATTCGTGAATGTTAGAAGTTGCGCGGTCGCTCCTGCTAATATTTCATCGTCCCCGAATAACGTTTTTTTCTGCATATCAGCGGACATTTTAACAAGCTCATCAACGGTCTTTCCCGCTGCATTACCTGTTGACAATAACCCTTGACGAACGCCCGCGATAGCTTTTTCTGACTTATCAAATGCACGGACGGCAAGAGTAGCAAAGCCTACTAGCGGGAGTGTAACACGAGTAGAAAGTGTATTACCCCACTGATTCATCTTCTCGCCAGCACGGCCCATCTGCGCGCCAAGTCCACCAAGTCCAGCTCCGACTTTTTTAAGTGGGCCAGTAGCTTCATCAAAGACTTTGATAATCGCGCTTATTGTATATTTATCACTCGCCATTTTTCATCCATTCGCCGACTTTTTCGCATCCATTAACCCAAAAAATCAAATCGTCCATTGTCATATTCATGATACTTTCAGGTGGAAAGTAGAAGGTTGCCGCTATTCCCCAGACTAACTCTTTCCAGTTTCCGGGGATCGTCCGAAAAAACCGTCAAGTTCCTTACAGATCACATCTAGATCTTCAATGTCAATCTCACCGACAGCAGCTTCATCAATTCCGCATATAGCTGCGATCAATGGCATAACCATTTTGGCGCGGCCCATACCGCCCGCATTTTCCATGTCATCAGGTAATAGTTTTAAGTGTTTTACTTTGAGACGACCAATAAATAATTTATTAGTCTCAATGTCTGCGCCGCTATCAGCTTTTATTGTGATAGGGTGTTTGAGGATTATTGTCTTTTTCTCTTCCATTACTTTTGGCTCCGTTATTGTAACCGTAGTTACGCTATTTTGAATAATAGGGGACGGAGAAAACTCCGCTCTGTTTTTATTTCGGTTTTTCCGTCCCATCGATTAACGTCCTTATTGTGTAGACTCAGTCCAGTATGGCCCGATGAAAACAACTTTTGTCTCACCTTCGCCGCCTGTTAAACTAAAATTCATAGTGCAATATGCACCTGTAATTGTGTACGCTTTGCCGCCGCCGGCACTTCTAAAAATGACAGTCCCATTCCCGTTTATAACTGCGAGACTATTTAATTTAATATCATCGCGGTCGGTTATTGTGACCTCACATTTTGCAACTACTGGAGTTTCAACAACTCCATGCAGTCCAGTATCACCAAGCACTTCTTTTAGCTCAAAAGCGGGAACCCCGCTCAATCCGAGGCCGGAGGCAACCGCCCCCGCCTTATTCAAAAGCATTGTACCATTGACAAGTACTTCTATTCTTCCTGTAATTTTTGCCATTGTAAACTCCTATAGAATAAATTGTATCTGGCCAGCCAGAATTATAAATTGATTTATAAGGTCCGGCGGTAGTAATACGTTCACTCTGTTTACATCGCTGGCGTCCCTTTCAACCACAATATTCTCAATAAAATCGTCTATGTTCTCAATCAGCCCTATCGAATACAATTCATTAAATAAAGCAATTGATTCTTGTTTAACTGTTTTCGGTGTTGCAACATTCGTCCCTGGTTGAACTGGAAAAGTATCATCTGCCAGTTTGAATCTTGGTACAATAAAGCGCGATACCATGCGAGCTTTATATTGATACCGTATTTCTGCCAAGGTTGCTAGTGTCTGAACATCCAAATATGAAGGATCAGGAATACCGGCAGCGTTCGATTGATAAGTTGTAATGCACCTCTCAATCAATACATTATCAGAACTATCATAAATACAAGTTGCAATCCCGTCATAGAGTAGAATATCTCTTTCCGCGCGCGTGAATCTGTCCGCCGTCGGAGGTGCAAGAATTCCTTTCAGCTTGAGATAATGCAAAGGTCTTGCAGGGTCTTGATTAAGATTAGCCGCAGCAACCGCACCAAGAGCAGCTGCCCATTCTTCCGGACATGTTGGTGAATTATAAGCGCCCATTATGCAATTATGCGGACTATTCCGACTATTTCCAAGAGTTGTACAGCTTGCCGTAGTAGCTCTGACCGCAGTAAGCCCCTGACCTTGTAAGTCGATCATCGGACCAAATCTGTCTTCGAGTTCATTCTCAAGTTCCGTTAAATTCGATGCATCAATATACGGTTGAACAATATAATTATACTGGACTCCGTCTATAACTGCCCATGCATCACCAAGATCCGGGTCAGTTGCACCGCCCCCCATAACAGAGGCCATAGATATTTCGGCGGCGCTCCATCCAAGAGGCTCGCTCTGTCCTGCATAATAGTTCCATCGAATGTCAATATAATTTCCCAATGTTCCGGATTGCACTGCATGGAATGCAATGTGATCAGATCCAGCCGCGCTTGCCGATACACTTGCAATAACTGGAAGATCAGAGTTCGCATTGACAGTTGCTTTAATTGCGCTGCAAACGTCAGTTATTGACCATGCACTTGTTATAGTTGTATAGACTTTCTGTCCATTTATCATTAAATAGAATGTTGTATTTCCTGTAGCTGAAAGAGCACTTTTAAATTTAAGTGTCCCCGTCGCTTTTGTTCCACCAGTTACCGATAATGCAATCGCATGTAATTCTGTATTTGGATTGTTATCCTTGAATATATTACACATACGAGCGAGGATCGAACCTGGACCAAAGAATCCATCGGCCAGTCCATCCCGTGTAATCTGTTGAATAGTGTCTGCTGCCGCTGATCCATCACTTGTCTTTTGACCAACGATCAATGCTTTATGAGGGTTAGCATATAACCCCTTCAATGCCCTGCTGTTGTCGATCTCGATGTACCCGCCGGGGGTCCTCAATGTGTTCGGTATGTTGTTAAAAGATATAGCCATTATTTACTTCCTCCAAATTTCTTACTAATAACCGGCGCTTCCGCCTCTGATAATATCATGTCTCCGCAACTTACGCGCCGCCTCCAGTACCTACCCGAAGGGCCTATCCAGGGAAGATTCGATCCCGCCGCTGGTATGATTGCCTTCGTTAAAGGGTCCCTTACTAGAAGCCCTTCGCGCGGCTTTAAAAATTTACTTTCTGCACCCACTTCTCCACCTCGCAGTTTTTATTTTCTTATAAAAAAATCGAATGCCCTTGCAAATCCTGATCCGTAAGAACCCGCGTCAGGGTCATCGGTCAAATCTATAAATTGAGTCATGTCAGCCGGGACTAATGTTTCTGGAAGATCCAGGTTAGGATCATTCATCAGATCTTCCCACTTAACCGACGGCGTTAAAATATATTGTGCCCATATCCTATCAAAGTCAGGTAATGAAGACACTGGAGCACGGTCATCAATGGTTGTTGTTTCTATTTCTCCAAAACCGTCAGCATTAGAAACAATTCTTGACTTATATTCAAAATCAAATTGATACCATAATACAGCGCGGTCAATTCCTATGAGCTTCCCGCCCCTATAATATATCTGCTCACTAAATCCCATATCCCAACCGACTAAAGGCCGAAATAATTCATTCCGCATCTCATGTAATTGGTCGTAAGCGAGAAGCCCCGTCTTATCCTTTTGAGTACTGTCAGTTGGAATTGCAACTATAACTCCGAAACGCTCATATACAATCTGATTTATTGATGGATGGTACTCGTTTTCTTTTGCATCTTCGCTAACCGGTATAACAAATGCAATAGGCATTTTTGGAGTAAAAGTATTTGTCATAACTGCATTAAGATCAGCGGCTCCGAGAACATTGGCTCCCAGACTTGTTCCTGCTGCTCTTATTTTTAATACTATTCTACCAAGTTGCATTATGCCATCCTTTTCCAAACATCGTCAAACGTCCGTTTTATTTCATTTGCGAACTGATTATAAAAATCTTTCCTCATTTTTGGTAATACCGACTCAACTGCTGGATATAGCCAGGGCCGCTCTTGCATATTTTTTGTTCCTAGTTCCGTGAATAGACCGTGCTGTTGATCCGTCCCTATTATTAGATTTAATTGCCCCTTTACCGTTGCGACGTCAAATCGAAT
>JBFZEZ010000041.1:0-3717 GCA_041306585.1 Spirochaetota bacterium
TGTAAAAGAATTGCTGAATGTCACGAATGTGAGATTCGTATGTGCAGACCTCTCATCTGCTCAGCTGTCTGAATTTGGAACCTTTGACGCGGTTTTTTGTTCAGGTTTGATCTACCATTTACCAAAACCTTGGGATCTTATTGCAGAAATCAGCAGGATCTCATCGAGGGTTTTTATCTGGACCCATTATGCTGCAGATAACAAGGTCGAAGAAACGATTGAAGGTTACAATGGTTATTGGTATAAAGAATCCGGTTATAACGATCCATTAAGCGGGTTGTCAAAAAATTCATTCTGGCTTACGCGGTTGTCGTTCGTGGATATGTTGAATAATCATGGATTCTCCAATGTTAAAATATTCGAGGATTCACCGCATCATGTTAATGGCCCAGTTATCATGCTGGCGGCCTGGAAACCGGATTGAATTACCAGTCAACGCCCCCGGTCTTTTCATTCCTGGAACAGACAGCACTTTCGCATTCACGATTATCGGGATCGATCGAAAAATCCTCTTTATTTCTCGTCAGGTTCGGACTATAATACGGGTCTCCTCTATCTATCACATTTCCCCATTTCTTTCGTATATAAAAAACTTCTTCAATGAACCGTTGCCTTTTTTCAGGGGTGTCATCAAATCCCCGACTAAATGATTCATGATGAAATAGCCGTGCGTAGGGGGTATATACCAAGAGGTACCCTGAATCCCGTAACTTCATGCAGAGATCAACATCATTGAATGCAATCCCAAGTTGTTCGTCGAATCCACCTGCCTGCTCGAAAACATTCTTCCTCATGAACAAGCAGGCTGCAGTGGCAGCGCTGACATTCTGGATAAGTGCTGCCCTGCCACAGTACCCGTGATGTTCATCAGGCAGGTGTCGGTGTGCATGTCCTCCCACAGGCGGATCCCCGATAATCCCGAGGATTATTCCTGCGTGCTGTATGGTACTATCGGGATACAGGAGTTTTGCTCCGACAGCTCCCACATTTTCACGCTGTGCCTGCTCCAACATTACGGTTAACCAGTCCCCGTTGATCACTTCAGTATCATTGTTCAGGAAAAGAATATAGGGTGAAGAAACAGTGCTGACTGCATAGTTATTCATTGCAGCAAAATTGAATGGTTTATCGTAGTGGAGTATTTTTATTTTTTTAATATTTCTGATTGTTTCGTAATAGTTCAACGTCTCGTCGTTGACACTTTGATTATCAATGATGACTATTTCATAATTCAGGTAGGTTGTCTTTGCCAGGATTGATTGGATACATTGTTTTAATATCTCCAGATTGTCTTTGGTAGGAATAATAATTGAGATTTTCGGGGTCCCGTGGATTGAATATTTTATGCGGTAAGACCCAGTCCAGCAACCGTCCAGAACATCGTCAATGTCGATTTTTCTCCGTGCCATCGAATCAGCCAGTGCCTTTTTTGCCGCTATATATGCATAGGGTTTTGCCAGGGTAGAGGATGATGCGGATTCCGGGATAAGCCGCCAATGATAGAGAATTTTTGGTATATGGTAAATTTCACCATTTTTTAAATGTTCTGTAATTCGCAGGAATAAATCATAGTCCTGTGATCCATCGTATGCTTGTAGGAATCCCCCGATTTTATCTAACAAATTTTTCTTTACAACTGAGAAGTGGCAGAGATAATTACAGGATAAAAACATGTCAGGACACCAGTCTGGTTTAAAAAACGGGGACATCCTCACATTTTGTTCATCGATTTTGTCCTCATCCGAATATATATAGCGGACGTCCGAATTGCTGTTGATTGTTTTTACTATTTCGTACAACGCAAACGGGGCGAGCTCGTCATCGTGATCAAGGAAACCTATGAATTCTCCCGTTGCCAGTGCAATCGCTGCATTGGAATTTGCGGCAATCCCCTTGTTTTCGCCCAGGAATTCAACCTTAATACGTGAGTCCTCTTTCGCATAACTTTCTAAGACCTGTTTAACATGTTTCTTTGTTGATCCGCCATCAACGATGCAGAGTTCCCAGTTATCATATACCTGGTTTATTACTGAGTCTATCGCCAGGCGTAGCCATTTTTCATCGGTATTCCATACCGGCGTAATGATGCTGATTTTTGGACGGTAGGCGAAATTCCCGGATATTTCCTTCAACCGGCAGAGTTCATCAGTCCCGGGTTCATTATTTCTTATCCAGACATTGTAATCGGTCAACTCTTTATTGTTTATCAAAATAGTACCGATCAATAAATCTGCATTTTCTTCTTTCAAATCAAAATCGTCATTCAATTGATTATTGTTGGTCAGACTACTATCTCCGGTCAAATCTTCATTCCCGTTCAGATCAATGACAGGGGATTTGTTCTTTAAACGAGATTTATCAAAGAAAAAGGTTTTTCCCCTGCCCCTCAAAAAGTCGTAGTACATTCGTCTTCGCGTATCCTGGGGAAAGAGCTTTTCGACAATATTAGTATGAAATTTCATTGTTAATTGCCATACGATGCTATTCTCAATGGAGGAGAGCCTGTTTTCGAGGGAGGAAATATGTATCTCCCGATCAGAAAGCAATGCGGACAAATCGTATATCCGGCTTTCGTTCTTCAAAATGGTTTCTTTAAAGAGTTTATTGTCTTCCAGGGATATGGTAAAACCCGTCTGAAGTGAGTCAACTGAGTCATTCAGTAATTCAATCTGTTCTCCTCTTGCATCTGCTACTCCTTCGAGTGTTTCAGCCCTGGCGGTCATTTCCCGGAGGAGCGTTTCCAAATGGATAATGGATTGATCCCGGGAATCAATGACTGCTTCTAATGGTTTTTGAAACTCTCTTCCTGATTCCTGAAGAGATTCAAAAAACAGTTTTTTCAGGTCGGTTTCCCGCTCCTCCGGGATTGTTATACAATCAGAGGGAAATGCAGCGAATACAAATTGATAAATGCTTGAATCCGGTAATGACCTGATAAATGTTAAAAGGTCGCCGGGTATTTTCTTATCGTCAACCTTTAATTCTGTATTTCCGATGTCAAGGTTCGTGGTATGGAGATCCCGGATCTGACACCCGCAATCGGAAAAAAAAGAGTAGATATTTTTCAACCCGAAAAAGTGAAGATGTGTTTCATCAAGAAGACCCCTGGACGTATAATGAAAATCGCCATTCATAAGATTTAGTAAAACATCACCGTGACAAAAATTGGGAAGGGAAACTACAATATAACCATCCGGTTTGAGGAATTTTCGAATTTTTTTAAGAATAATTGCAGGATTTTTGAGGTGTTCCAGTACATCCCCACAGATAATGACGTCAAAAGATACCGGGTCAAGATACTCATCTAAGGAGAGCGTCTCAATATCCCCAATAATCATCTGATCGCAATAGTTTCCGGCTATTGAACCGGCCTCGGGGTCAATCTCAATGCCGGTGACCCTGTTCCCGCGTTCCATGAGTATTTTACTGAGATAACCGGTAGATGTCCCAATTTCCAGTATTTCTTTATTAAATCCGGTCATCGCAACAATGAGACTGTGACTTGAGTTTTTACTCTCTAAATCGATATCAAAAGGCTCGTATCGTTTTGAGGATAAATTTTCATCCATAAATATATAATCCTGAATGTTTTTGTTGACAGACCCTTATTACTTCTTATAATGCAACCAATTAAAATGTTCGGGTGGCGATAATTATTCAATTCTGATTATCGCGTTCATATCAACGAATCCTGACATTACCTGATCGTTTTTGACA
>JBFZEZ010000042.1:0-9564 GCA_041306585.1 Spirochaetota bacterium
TTGTTTGCCTCATCGTAGATAAATATCGAACATACATCGGCAAGCATATGCCCGGCAACCATTTCCACGGTTTTTTTCAGCAGATCCTCCAGACTGCTCTCCTCGAAGAGGCTGTTGAGTTCGCCGATATCGCACAGCATCTTTATATGGTCGGTTTTCATGGGGGTCTCCTCTGGCTAATGGAAGCCTGGCTCAGCTCCGGATGATTTCAGTAATTTCTTTAAGGATGATCTCCATCTCTTCCCGGGTGATGGACCCGCCGCCGAATTTAAACCGGTAGATGCGGTCGCGTATCGCTTCCATGCGCGGCCTCACCGCATCGCTTATGACGGGATGGTCTCCGTTCAGGGAGGCGTTCAGGATCCTGTCAACCGTCTTCAGAAAAACGTCACTCCCTCCCGTGTTCAGCGCGGCACCAGCCCCTGCAAGAAGAGAATTCACATCGGCAGTCATGCTGATCGGCTTTGGGGAGACTGGACCTGTTCCAGTAGATTTAACCGCGATGCTGTACTTTTTCTTCTCCCACAAGGCGACAAAAATTACGACACCTGCAACAATAAGGATTATGCCCAGTATTAAAAAGGGATTAAAGTCGACCCTCCCTGATTCATCAGCCTCAAAATCCATCCCCTTTTTTTTGACCGCCCCTTCTTTTACATCGAGGACAACATTCTGTGTCCGGACAACACGGTATTGACCGTTCGCGGGATCAAAAAAAGAAAAGGCGACCGGCCCCAGATCGATCGTCCCGGATTTTTCAGGTATTACAGTGACATTGAATTTTTTTTCGCCGGTTATCATATTATTCTTTATCTGAAGCTGGCTCTCCGCGTCCTCCATAAGGACACGGACACCCGCTGCTGGAGTTTCGAAAGCGGGTCTGCTCATTGTCATGAAATTACCGCTGCCATACACCGTCACCATGAATTTTTTTTCCTGGTACATTTCCATCGCAAACTGCTTCAGGTCGGCTGCAATCTGGAAGCTCCCGACATCACCATGAAACGAAACGGGTTTCCCTGCAGTTGGGAGGGGCATTACCTCAACTCCCCGTATATCAAATGGAAGGGACCCTCGCTGGGTGAATGGGAAAAAGCTGTTCTCCACCTGGTATGCGACCCGCGCCATTCCCCCGCCGACTTTATAGGAACCGGCAGAGGTCGGCATAAGGGTGAAGGTCGCGATATGGCTCATGACAAATTCACCATCACCCCTTCGGGCTACGGTTTCATCGACATTCTCCTCGAATTCCTTTATGATAAAGCCGCTTGTCTGCGGCTGTTTTTCAAATCCTTCAAGGGTCACGCCGCTCCCTGAAGAGAGCAGAAAATAGCGGGCCACGATCGGTTCCCCGACATATGCCCGCTGCTTCGAAATGCTGATCTCTGAAAAAATTCTTCCCCGCGATCCGCCGGCCGCCGGCACCTGGGCTTCGCGTATAACGATGAGAGATACTTCGTTCGTCCTGAGCCTTTTCCCGTCGGCATCGATTATGAATGACGGGATCTGAAAAGTCCCTTTGCGCTCGGGGGTAACGCTGAAGTTGAAAATGATGCTCTCGGTCCGCTGCCAGTTGACGATCTGTATGCTCCTTCCCATTCCGAGATAGGAGATTTCGAGCCCTGGGACGCTCGGGACTTTTTCGACCTTCACATCGGATGCCCCGCTCACCTGGATCTTCAGGGTCGTGCTTTCCCCAACGCCAATCCGCGGCTCATCCAGCTCTGCAACGATGGATGCCGGGTATGCGGGGGCGACGAAGGCGGACACCAGCATTACAGCGGCTATTAATTTACCAAAATTTTTCATGCTGTGCAGCCTCATTTTTGTTCCCTTTTTCCCTTCTTACTGGCTTGTTTTTCATTGATTCCAGGATGTTTTTGATCTGTTCCCTGCTCATGTTGGCTGAAGAATTTTTCTCTCCCCTGTTCTGCTGCTTATTTTTTTCATCCTTCTGTTTATCTTTTTCCGGGTTATTTTTCTTGTCCTTGTCCTTGTCTTTTTTGTCGTCTTCCCCCTCTTTTTTTTTGTCCTTGTCCTTGTCCTGGTTTTTTTTATTTTTCAATATATACTCTATGTTCTTTTTGGCTTTTTCGTAACCCGGGTCGATTTTCAGGGCATTGATAAATGCCTGGATCGCCTCTTTGTTTTTTCCCTGCTTCATGTAGGCGTTTCCTATGTTGAAGAAGGCCTTTTTCTGGACCTCTTTGTCCCCCGACTGTATCGAATTCTGATAATTGGTCAAGGCATTATCGTAATCCTCGGACATAAAATCGACATTCCCTTTGTTAAACGAAAGCTTCAGCGCATCGCTCTTGCCGGGGGCGTATTTTTCGGCATTCCGGTAGCTCTGCCGGGCATCGCTGTATTTTTTGTCGTTGTATTCGCCGTTCCCCTTCGAGACCTCGTCCCTGAACGGGTCAAGCCATGCGGCCAGCATGAAACATGAGACGATGACATACAATGACGTTATACGATTTATCCGCGGCATGCGGCAACCTCCAATCATTTTTTCCGTTCTGGAAGCGCAACTTCAAGGGATAGAAGAACAATAAGTATGAGCACGAAAATCTGGAACTGGTCCTTCTTCTCCTTCACTATCCTCGATCCATACTGGTTTTTCTGCTGATCGCCGATTATTTCAAGTATAAAACCGAGCCCAGAAAGATTATCGGATATATCGATATAGCCTCCCAGGGTGGCGGCCGCGAGTTTCTTCAATAAATCGGGATTTTTCCTCGTCCTGACGAGCTTGCCGCTTTTGTCCCGGTAAAAGTTGTCCTCGGTCGACTGGTCCTTGTCAGCGGGGATGAATTCACCCTCGTCCCGGCCGACACCGACGGAATACACCGAGACATTCAGTTCCTTGAAAACACCGATAGCATCCAGGGCAGCGCCTTCATTGTCTTCGCCGTCGGTGACAAGGACGAATACCCGCGAGGTGAGCCTCTTCTGCTTGAACACGCGATACGCCTCCTGGAGGGCCCGGCCGATATCGGTCCCCTGGCTCTTTATGGAATCAGGGGCAGCTGACTCGAGGAACATCAGAAACGCGCCGGTATCGTTCGTCAGGGGGCACTGGAGAAACGCGTCCCCCGCGAACAATATGAGCCCGGCCCTGTCGCCGTCCAATGACTCGATGATCCATTTAATCGCGTCCTTCGCGCGCTCGAGCCTGCTCGGCTTGACGTCGCGCGCAAGCATACTGTTGCTGACATCCAGGGCGATGAGGACATCGGACCCCTCGTTCTTGACCTCCCGCGAGAGCTCTCCCCACTGGGGCCTGAGCAGAATGAACGCGGCAAAGATTATCGCGGCAATAATGAGTGACTCCTTTGCTCTGACGACACGGGACGAAGCGCGCACCAGCATCCCCCTGACGCCTGCGTGTTTGAGGAGACGGGAGATTACGAGCCGCTTCCAAACGATATACAGCACGAACAGCCCCAGCACAATCGAGGAAACCAGGAGCACATATATGATATATTTTAAATTGCCGAAAACCATCGCTATCCTCTGCGCATTATGGAATTTTTCTGTACACGATCGAACGCAGCACAATCTCAAGAAAAAAAACAGACACCGCCGCGATCAGGAAATAATAAAACCTGTCGTAAAATTCATGGTACACCTTGAGCTCAACCTCGCTTTTTTCAAGGCGGTCTATGTCTTTTATATTTTCCCATAGCACCCCGCTTGAAGCGGCCCGGTAATACTTCCCCTCGGTTTTTTCGGAAATGTTTTGTAGAACAGTCCCGTCGAAATGATTGAAAAGGTACTGCTTCCCTGTAAAGAAGCCCCCGGGGTTCGGGTAGGGCACCCGGCCATCCTTACCAATGCCCACGGTATAGATCTTGACCCCCATCTCGCTGCACACGTTTGCCGCCGTCTCGGGGTCGATTGAGCCGCGGTTGTTCATCCCGTCGGTCAGGAGGAGGATAATTTTACTCTTCGCCTTGCTGTCCATCATGCGGGAGGCGCATAACGAAAGCGCCTCGCCGATCGCGGTCCCGTCCACGGTCACAGTCCCGAAATCGACCTCGTCGACAATGTCTTTTATCATCTGGTGCTCGATGGTGAGGGGGCACTGGAGGTACGCCTCGCCGGCGAATACGACCATGCCGATCCTGTCGCCTTTCCTCTTGGCGACGAAATCCTTCACCACCTCTTTCGCCACCGCGAGCCTGTTCTTCGGCTGGAAGTCTTCACCCATCATGGACCCCGAAACGTCGAGGGCTATCATGATATCGATCCCGAGGTTTTTCACGCTCGAATAGTCGATGCCCCTCCCCGGCCGGGCAACAGCCGCAATGAGGAGCCCGATAGCGAGGAACCTGAGGACCGGCACATAACGATACGTAAGCGCCCGGATCGACTTCCTTTTGGGAACGATCGCCTCGGACGAAACGGCGATCGCGGCATTACGATTGTATATCTTCCCCCATACATACCATCCGATGAACGCGGCATATGGCACGAAAAGAAGAAGAAAAAGGGGATTTTTAAATTCAAACTGTTCCATTATTCATATCCCGTGAAAGGTTCATCGCCAATCTGACGGTCCCGTCCAGGTTCGCGGTCAGTATCTCGACTGAAGGGGTGAACTCGGCAAACTTGGCAAGGTCGAGGAGCTGAAAACTTTTATCGAAATCCTGTTCATACCGTGAGAACAGGTAGAGCGGGAGCACCCTGCGGAGCTCCCTGATCAATTCATCGCTCGTCATTTCAGCCGCGTCGATCGAAAGCTGAAGCGAGAGAAATTTACGGAAAATCATTGATATGCCGAATACGTACTCTTCGATTTTTCCCCCGGCTATCAACTGTGCGCCGTGAAGGTCACCAACCTCTTTCAGGAAAATATCGATGGGAGGAACAAATGCCGCCCTGATTTTTTCAGCCTCCCTCCTCTTCCTGATGTAGCCGTATAGAAAAAAACCGAGGCCCGTGAGGATGGCAACGCTGAACAGAAGAATTATGAGCCGAGTGTAATTACCGCCGAGGTCGAAGGGGGGCTCGATATCCTGCTGCTCACCCGAGGGATTTAACTCTTTGATTTCGATCTCAGGGACCTTGTAGCCGATTTTAATGTTATCCTTATCCTTGATATCAATATCAGGAAGGGGATATTTCCCGGGACGATAGTACGCCATCTGGAGTATGATGGTAATTGAATCCAGGCCCTGCTCATTCTTATTTTCCTTGCGGGCGTTGTGGATGACATACAGGGGGACTTCCTCGGCAGGATTCTCTTCCTCTTTGATGCCGGCAGGTTTCGGGTTTTTCAGGGCTTCTTCCTTTTCAGGGTATAATTCCTTTTTCTCAGGAAGGATAATGTTGATCTCCTTCAGGTTTTTACCGGCAATATTGATGCGGTATTCCAGGGGGACACCGATGGTGGAGCTCTCCGGTTTCACGACTGCCTTGATCTTCGGGTAATCGAGTCCGACATCCTCTGCGGTGAGAATGGAGGATGCTATAACAGCAAGAAATAGTAACATTGTCTGTTTTTTCATAGTGCTCATATCACGCCCCCCTCGTAAGCCTGGTCCTGTTCCTTTTTTCGAAAAACTTGAGGACCGGGATTTCAATCGGCTCTGCCGTCGAGAGGACGATCGAATCGAATTCCTGTACAACGGGGAGAAGCCCTTTTTCCGGGATCGCGTCCGACAGGAAAACCCTGCCGGTCTCCAGATCGACGAACTCCGCAAGGCCGAAAAGATTCATCTCCTTTTCAAGTGGATCAAAAATCTGGATCGGGATTATATCATGCTTGCGGGAGAGGAGTCTCAGCTTCAGGAGATAATTCCCCTGGTCAAGAAAATCTGAAATGAGAAAAACAACGCTCCTTTTCTTCTGCACCTTCCGCACGAAGTCAATGGCCTGCGATATGTCCGTCTTCCGCCCCGCGGGGGTGAAATACAAAATTTCGTCAAGGGCCTTCAAAACAAATTTCCGGCCTTTAGTCGGGGGGATAAATTTTTCCACCCTGTCGGTAAAAAGCAGGACCGCGACACGGTCGTTATTCACCTGTGAGAGATAGAGGAAAAGGGCCGCGATTTCAAGCATAACGTCGCGTTTGCTCCTCCCCCCGCCGAACTCAAACGATCCTGACACGTCGATCATAAGCACCACGGAGAGCTCGCGCTCTTCGATATATTCCTTGATATACAGGTGGTTCATCCGCGCCGAGACGTTCCAGTCGATATTTCTGATGTAGTCGCCTTACTGGTATTCACGAACGCTGTCGAACGAAAGCCCGAGCCCCTTGAACGCGGAGTGATACTCACCCACGAACAGGGTATTGAGCTTTTTCCCCATCGCGATCCTGATCTTTCTGAGAAGTGCGGCTTCCTTCGATTCCAACTACGGTACCTCCACCGAATCGAAAAGGAGTTTCACGACATCGTCAGGTGATTTCCCCTCAGCCTCCGACTCGTAAGAAAGTATAAGTCTATGTCTCAGAACGTCAGCGCCGATCTCCTTGATGTCGTCCGGGGTCACAAAACCGCGCCCCTTTATAAACGCCACCGAACGGGATGCCCGCATGAGGGCAATCGAGGCGCGCGGGCTCGCACCGAAATCGATGTACTTTTGCAGGTTGTTCTTCACCGGTTTCCGCGATTCAGCGACAATCGATACTATATAATCGATGAGCTTGTCGTCTATATAAATTGAATCGATAACTGCTGATTTTTTCGCAATTTTGTCGGGTGTTATGACGTGTTTGAGCTTATCCACCCTGATATCGTTGAAGCGGGTCAGAATTTCGCGCTCCTCAGCCTGGTTAGGGTAGTCAACAAGGACCTTCATGAAAAAGCGGTCGAGCTGCGCCTCAGGGAGGGGATAGGTCCCTTCCTGCTCAATCGGGTTCTCGGTAGCAAGGACCATGAAGGGCGGCTCGAGGGTGAACGTTTCATCCCCGATTGTCACCTGTTTCTCTTCCATGACCTGCAACAGGGCTGACTGGACCTTTGCAGGGGCCCTGTTGATTTCATCAGCAAGGAGAAGATTAGTGAAAATCGGCCCCTTCTTTGTGAAAAAATCGAGCTCCTTGGGATTGTAAATACGCGTACCGATAAGGTCGGCAGGCAGAAGATCAGGCGTAAACTGCACCCGGTTGAACCCCGTATCGATCACCCGGGCGAATGCACGCACAACCAGCGTTTTCGCGAGACCCGGAAGGCCCTCAAGCAGAATATGCCCGCCGGAAACATATGACATGATGATCCGGTCAATGAGGTTTTCCTGGCCCACAACAATTTTCGCGATTTCAGCTTTAATATCGCGGATAAAACCGTTCTCGGACTTGACTTTGTCGGTTAGCTTTTCAATTTCGGCATAGTCCATACGTTGGCTCCAGTTATGTTAAAAATGTAATTAATTGACGGAATCTGCGACCCTCACCCGCGAATCGCTATCCCTATCGCGCCCTCTCCCTGCCTGCTGCCGGGCGAGGGCTGGTATGATACCTGCGATATGGAATGCGGGCTCATGGCCGGTAAAATAATACTTTATTGCGCTTTCATATTGTATAATTTACATACAATCAAATTTTGAAGCATCATGAGTAAATTTGTTACGAAAAAAAAATCGTATTTTCTAAAGCAAAAAGGCGAACACCTTAAGTCCGCCTTTTTTGTGTCATGCATAAGCACTACTATGCCATGCCTGCTGAACCGAGCACATTAATATTTTTATGTTTATAGAGCTCCTTCAGGGCTTCACGTGCCGGACCCAGGTATTTCCGCGGGTCGAATTCCTCAGGATGTTCAAAGAGTTCCTTGCGGATAGCCGCAGTCATGGCAAGCCTCCCATCGGAATCGATGTTGATCTTGCACACGGCAGACCGTGAAGCCTCCCGCAACTGTGATTCGGAAATTCCCACTGCGTCCTTCATTTTCCCCCCGAATCTATTGATCATTTCCACCAATGAAGCGGGGACAGATGAGGAGCCGTGCAGTACTATTGGAAAACCAGGGATGCGCTTTTCAATTTCACGGAGGATATCAAGCCTTATCTCTGTCTTTTGCCCCGGTTTGAATTTATAAGCCCCGTGGGATGTGCCGATTGATATGGCAAGGCTGTCAACGCCGGTCTTTTTCACGAAATCTTCAACTTCCTCTGGCTGGGTATAGGTGTGGTGTTCCGCTTTAACATCGTCTTCAACCCCCGCGAGGACCCCGAGTTCGCCTTCGACAGTGACATCGTACTTATGAGAGAAATCGACGACCTGTTTCGTCAGCTTTACATTTTCTTCATATGCCAGGTGCGATCCGTCGATCATGACCGAAGAAAAACCGGTCTCAATACAGTTTTTGCAGAGGTCGAAAGAATCCCCATGGTCAAGATGAAGAACAATCGGCACGGAAAAACCGAGTTCCTTAACATAGGCAACCGCACCCTCGGCCATATACCTGAGGAGCGTCTGGTTGGCATATTTCCGGGCCCCTGCAGAGACCTGAAGGATCACCGGCGATTTTGTCTCCACGCAAGCCTGGAGAATCGCCTGGAGCTGTTCCATATTGTTAAAATTATAAGCAGGAATTGCATAGCCGCCGTTAACCGCCTTTTTAAAAAGTTCGCGTGAATTGACGAGGCCCAGTTGTTTGTAACTGACCATAAAACTTCTCCTTGTGTTTAGATTTATCCCTGGAGCAATTTTTGCATGCTCACATCCTCGGTATCATCGATATTGAAAAAATTCTGAAGGTATGAATATTTGAGGGATTTTTCCACATTGTTGTGAATATTGCAAAAGCGAATTTGCACCTTGTCCCGCAGGGCCCCGAAGACCTTGATGAGCATGGCAATACCTATGCTGTCAAGTTCTTCCAATTTTTCAAAATTAAATATGACTTTTGTATGATTATTCTTTTCAATGGTCCCCATGAGATAATACTTAATCTTTTCAGAATTGAAAATATCAATATATTTTTCAAAATAAAAAACAGCGTAGCCATCTTTTACTTCATATTTTATGTCCATGCACAAACCCCGCAGTTTAGATTAGAGTTAATAGCACACCATAACCCGTATTCAATAAAAATCAATAATTTTTCATAAAAATACAAATAAATATGCAGCCAAACCGGTTGACATTTAAACTGCGGCATGCTATAAAAGATATTTACCCGGAGGTATTGCATGAAATCTCTTACGCGATTGATCGCAGGCATGATCGCAATTGCTGTTTTCATCCTCCCCTTTTTGTTTATCAACCAGGCATACCAGGACGCATATGAGATATTGAACCGGAACACGGAACTCAATTTCACCCTTTCGACGAGGATCTACGATGTAAACGGGGAACTGATATCAGAATTATACGATGAACACCGCGATTTCGTGACTCTGGGGACCATTTCGCCGTTCATCAAGCAGGCATTCATAGTCGCCGAGGATAAAAACTTCTACTATCATAACGGGATAGATCCCGGGGGGATACTGCGGGCGGTCCTTATCGACGTCTTTTACGGGGAAGCACGCCAGGGGGGATCCACCATCACCCAGCAGCTCGCCAAACAATTGTATGCCGGAACCCGAAAATCGTTCAGGAGAAAAATA
>JBFZEZ010000043.1:0-4078 GCA_041306585.1 Spirochaetota bacterium
TTATTTTCTCTCTCCACCCGTCCGGCGCGTGTTTTGATACATGTCCCTATTCCGGCTGCTGAACAGGATGTTCGAATGCCGACGCCGCACAGGACGTGCGGAAAAGCGTCGGCCACTTCCACCGGCTCCTCGATGAATATAATCCGTAATAACGGACCAGACGCATGCGCAGAGGGGGGATATGCTGTGTAAGTTCAGCGATAAAATCCTCAGCGTCAAAAAGCTTTTTATTTGGCAATATATTGGGCGAGTGATTCCCGAGCCTTTTTGAAACGAGCTTCCTGTTGTTGCGGAAATATACCCGAAGCATTTTGGGAAATGTGAAAACAAAATGACGGTGAGGGAGAGTGAGTAATACTTCATTTGAAATGTATTCTCCAAACAGGAGCGCCCTTTTCTGACTACAGGAAGGACACAAATAAAATCCCCCGTTTAAATAACAATTTATCTTTTTTGGAAATATCAATACTACGGCTATTTTCTCGACGACAGGCTTATCGGGTTTGTACTGATCGGGTATGAGGACCTGCATGTCACCCGGAGAATTATGCCGGTATTCTCTGCGGCAAACGGGTTCATTTAAAAAGAGGGACGCGGGCACAACCTCATGCACCGGACATCCGAACTCCTGTTCAAGGAAATCTGTACCAGCGCCGGAATCGGATACTTTATCACACTCAGGGGAAACAGACCGGTAGAGAATTATTACACTCGGGCCCGTGAGAAATACACCTCCTTTCCTCATTTCAGGGACCTCGATGATCTCGATGTGCGGACCATCCTCATCACACTCTCGAAAAACCGATCAAAAAAAATTCCGGTGCGCCGCGGCACTGACCATGACATTCCGGCCCTTGCCTCGTTTTTGAATAAGGATTTTTCGGGGAGGCTCTTCGGCCCTGAAATCACCGAAGATATATTCAGAAAAAACCTTCAGAGGCGCCCTGATCTCGGTATCTCCGATTATTACATCGCTGAAAGGAACGGGGAGATTATCGGTACGTGCGCTGCCTTGGACACGCGGTCATTCAAACAGACGAAGGTGCTGACCTATCGCACCGGGATGCGATTCGTGAAGTTTTTTTATGGCAGCGCGGGAAGACTCGTCGGATTTCCGCCCCTCCCGGTCCGCGGGCAATCCTTCCGGGAGGTCCACATAACCGATTATACTGTGCGGGACCGCGACCCGGAGGTCATGGAGGCCTTACTCCTCGCGGTGTATGCGGATTACCGCATGAAAAAATACAACACAATCCATTTCGGGTCTGCGTCCTCAGATCCCCTGCTTGCGGCGGCTGATTCTTTCATGACACAGCGGCTTGTGTCGCATATCGTGCTCATGGGGAGGAGCGATGAAGAACTTTCTACGGTTGATAACCGGCTCCCCTACATTGATATCGCGCTTTTGTGATTCTTGTCGCGTGCTCCTTTATATGCTCTCCAATGAGTACACATTGTCTCTTTTCACCGTCTCAGAGTAACCATAATCTGCGAAAAATGCCGATTCCCCTTTTTTTTCTTGAATATAGTCAACGGACTGTTATAATGAAAATAACAACACTAGTAGCAGGTCAAAATTCGCGGGCAATGAAATTTAACAGATGCCATATACTATATCCCTTTTTCATCGCAGTGATAATAGCGGCCATCCCCGCTATTGCGCATGCCATTGTACCCGCGGCAAAAAAAATGCCTGTGGCAGTCAAGGGGATACTGGACCTCAGGGGATGGGACTTTGACAAAGACGGTCCGGTGAAGCTGGATGGGGACTGGGAATTTTATTGGAAACAGCTCCTTTCCTCTGATGACTTCAAAAAAAACAATTCATCTCCCACACGTTTATTCCTGTCGGTTCCAGCTTTATGGTACAAATCCAGCGCCGGTGGGAAAAAACTTCCCGACGATGGTTTCGCAACCTATCGCCTCATTATCCTTCTCAATCCGATATCAAAAAATCAGGCAATCAAGTTCAATGCAATAAACAGCGCCTACAGGGGATATGCGGAGGGTGTCTTCATTGCATCAAACGGAAGGGTCGGCACAGACGAGCGGGAGTCCATCCCTGAATGGAGACCACATGTCGCACGATTGCCTCACTCCGCTGAAAAAATTGAACTCATACTGCAGGTTTCGAATTTTCATTACATCCATGGAGGGATACACTCCAAAATGGAGTTTGGCAGGGAAGATCACCTATCAGATTCATTTCAGAAAGAGCTGTACAGGGGTTTTTTCATCTTCGGTGTACTCTTCATCATGGGTCTGTACCATCTGAGTTTTTTCATGACGCGAAGGAAAGATACAGCACCCCTCTATTTTGGCATATTCTGCCTGATGATGTCCATCAGGACAATAGCATCAGGGGAATATCCGATCAATTATATAACCCCGGGGATTTCCTGGACAATACTGCATAAAATGGAATTCACATCATTCACTCTGGCAGTTCCGATCTTCACACTTTTCATCCATGCACTTTTCAGGGAGGATTACAAGAAAGGGATTCTGCATACCATTGTCACAATCTTTTCAGGAATGACACTCTTTATTATTGCCACACCGGAAAAAATAAATTCAATGATAGCACCCCTTGCCCAGGTGTGTGCAATTCTGGCAATAGTGTATACCATCATTGTACTCATTCGAGCCTCATTTAAAAAAAGGGAGGGCGCCAGAATTTTTTTCATCGGTTATGTACTTCTGAGTATTGCCGTGACCAATGATATTTTAAATGAACGGAATATTATCTCAACCGGACATTTTACTCAAGTGGGCCTCTTCTGCTTTTTGTTTTCACAGGCATTCATGCTTTCCACCCGGTATTCCAGGGCATTTATTTCAATTGAAAATCTTTCTGACCAGTTAAGGGATTATACCGGCAACCTTCAGCGCATGGTTGACGAACGGACCGCTGAGCTGAAACATACCAATGAAGAGCTGTTTGCCAGCACATACAAACTGGCACAGACAAATGAGGCCCTGTTAAAACGCAACAGGGAGATCGAGGATGAACTTGAAATCGGTAGATTGATCATGAATAAACTTCTCCCAGAAAAAATTTCTGATGGGAAGCGGGAGAACCCCGTGGTGACCTATATTCCCACCGATAAAATCGGGGGGGATTTCTATGGGTTCAAGCGAGGTGAAAATTCCATTGAATTTCTCATAGCCGACGTTTCAGGGCACGGTCTTCCCAGCGCCTTCCTTGCCCTCATAATGAAAAATACCTTCGATTTTATCACAGACAACACCCTTCTGATCGCGAATCCGAAATTGATTGACTCCCCATCAAAGCTCATGGAAATAATCAATAACACTATATGCGCATCAACGGTCAATGACAAATTCATCACGGCATTCTATTGCATACTCGATTATTCCACCATGATAATGCATTATTGCAGCACCGGTCACCTCCCCCTCCTACTGCACCGATCTGCAAGCGGGGAAATCATCGAATTGCATACCGGCGGCAAACCCCTTGGGTGGTTTAAAAATTATAAATTCACGACAAAGGATGTTCACATCTCCCCCCATGACCGAATAATTTTATACACCGATGGGATTATCGAGTGTCTGAATGACGACCATGACATATACGGAGAGGAACGTTTCATCAATTTCATCAAAAAAAACCGGGGCCTTTCACCACAGGACTTTTCACGCATACTCATGGATGAGCTGCGTATATTTTCCGGTTATGATAAATTTGAGGATGATGTGACTTTGATCGTGTATGATGTTGAATAATCCAAGGCTAATGATAGGAGCAACGATAACCAGGAATCAAGAAATTCAATCAAAATTTGTAAAAATTCATTAAACTGATTCAATTTTTACTTTTTAAAACTCCCCAAAAGCCTCTGCATTAAAAAACAATCTGCCAGTATCTTCATTTCAGCGCCACATCGGGGACACACCACACGGTCAATTTTATATATCTTTGCGATGAGCCGCGCCCAGGAAAATATTATTTTCTCTCTCCACCCGTCCGGCGCGTGTTTTGATACATGTCCCTATTCCGGCTGCTGAACAGGATGTTCGAATGCCGACGCCGCACAGGACGTGCGGAAAAGCG
>JBFZEZ010000044.1:0-6001 GCA_041306585.1 Spirochaetota bacterium
AACCAGCACATCCCGGATCACCGAAAAAATCGTAAAACGCCTGAAAAACACCTTTAAGAAAACCAACACCGGTGAGTTATGCGACATGCCGGGAATGAAAAACCTCGACAAGCCCAGCATCGAGATGATACGCGGTGTTCTCGAACTCCCCGCGAGCATCGCCCGGGACATCATGGTACCGCGCGTCGACATTATCGCGGTGGAATCTTCGATTGAATTAAAACCGCTTATAAAACTGATCTCCGAGGAGGGTCATTCACGCCTCCCGGTGTACGAGGAAAAAATTGATACAATTGTCGGGATCCTCTATGTAAAGGACCTGCTGAAACTTCTTATAGACAAATCACGTAAAAAGTTTCAGCTCAAAAAGGTGCTCCACAGCCCCTATTTTATCCCCGAGACAATGCCGCTGGACGAGCTCATGATCGAATTCAGAAAAAGAAAAAATCATCTCGCTATCGTCGTTGATGAATACGGCGGCGTTGCCGGTATCGTGACCCTCGAAGACATACTCGAGGAGATCGTCGGCGAGATTACCGATGAATACGATATCGATGAACTCCCGGAGTTTGAGAAAAAAAATGCATCCACCTACGAGGTCGATTCACGTCTCGCGATATCGGAATTCAACGATAATCTCGATGCAGACCTCCCTGACGACGACTTCGACACAATAGGGGGCTACGTGCTCGACCTTTTCGGCAAGGTCCCTGCGAAGGGTGAAGAAGTGACTGCCGGCAAACTTTCATTCAAGATCAAGGACATCTCGGGGACAATCATCAACCGCATTGTGGTGACAATCATCAAGCCGGAATAACCTTCCCGATGGAAATCCAGAAAGCAACAGGGATAGTCCTTTCAGCCCGGCGCTCAGGGGAAGCGGATATCATCTGTACTGTCCTCACACGCGAATATGGGAAGCGCTCATTCCTGTTCAAAGGGATCAAAAAAAGCAAACGCAGGCCGCAGGCCGCCATTGAACCGGGCGCTATCATCCGTCTCGTTTACTATCACCACGACGACAGGGACATTGCGATCGTCAATGACTCCCATATCGAAAAATACTACCCTGAAATCAGAAAAAATCTTGAGAAGATCTATCATCTCTCTTTTCTTCTCGAGGCCACCGAGAAAACAACAGGGGCGCACGACCGGGACCTCCCGGTATTTGACCTGCTTGCCGCCGGGATTGACACCCTCCCCGGAACAGAATTCTGCGGGCACCTCTCCGCGTTTTTCACCCTTCATCTGCTGCGCGTGCACGGGATACTCCCGGACATGTCGCGCTGTCGTGAATGCGGGTCGGTCATAACAGGCCCCTTCTCTCTCGAAATGCCTCACCTGCGGGCCGTGTGCGGCATGTGCGGAGGGACCGCATGCCTCCTTGACCGGGCCGCATTCGATTTTATCAATACAAGCATCGTCACAAAATTCAACGCTATTGACCACAAGGCATATGGCGATGAAATAATGCTCGATCTCATCTTCCATCTCGCTCTTTTTATTGAAGAATATTTTCATACGGAGTTAAAGTCTAAAAAATTTATTTTGGAGACCTCTTGTAGTTAATACCCATTTTCCGATGGGGCTACGAGAAAGTAACATCTGGAAAAAATATCCGCCAAAAAGTTCCAGCCTATAGGCTCGATCGATTTACACTGAAAAATTTATATATTATTACATATAGGTTATAGCATTTAACGAATGATTTAAACCATTTCATGTCATTCCCGTACCCGCCTACGTGAAAATGACAAAAGAAGTCTTATTAAATCGTTAACTGCTATAATTTGTTTAAAAAACATAACAAGGAAATTGATATGGGGTTATTTAAAAAATAATTTTTCAAAAATAAATATTGTTGGAGAAAAAAATGAAAACCGGAAACTATTTACAAATTATCTTTCTTATGATTTTAATTTCAATGATGAATATGGACTGCATGTTTATCGAAACTGCAGACAATAGCTCATATTCTGAAATTGAAACTTCTGATGTTGAAACTTCTGATGTTGAAACTCAATTGGCAAAAGAAAATGAAAACACATATAATCCATATTTGCGGATTAAAAGCTTCAGACCAATTCCGCAGTCAATCAATCCCGGCAAATCAATCCAGATGACTTTAAGTGTAGAGTCAAACTGCCCTCCCACAACCCCTGAGGAAATTCACATTAAATGCCATGATAATTGCACTCAGGGACTTAGATATGCATGGGAATCTGCATGTGCTGGAACTTTTAATGATAGAAACAGCGAAGACCCTGTTTTTACCCCTGCATCTGATCTTGCAAGCGAATCATGTATAGTATCTGTCCTGATAAAAAATAAGTGTACACAACTTTCGGCTTCAGTCCCACTATTCATAGTTAAGGAAAATTCAAAACCGGTTATAGATTCACTGGTTGCTGACAAGAATGCAGCCGGGAGAGATGAGAGTATACAGTTAAAAGTAGAAGCGCATGACCCGGATAATGATAGTTTACAGTATGTGTGGACATCTACATGCTCAGGATCTTTCAATGATGCGACACTTCCAACTCCTGAATTTACTGTTTCAAACACTGCACCTTATGGTATTTGTCAATTTCTCGCGGAAGTACATGACGGTACAAACAGTGTAAGCGGAGTTATCCAGATACATATTATTGAAACAATAATAAATGAATCACCCGTAATTTTATCAATATTTCAGAATACAGACATCATCATACCTGGACAGGTTATTACTTTCATTGTTCGAGCTCAAGATCCCGAAATGACTGCACTATCTTTCGCCTGGTCAGGCTCCAGCGGTACTTTTGATGAATCCCTTGAAACGATCAATGAGAAATATACTGAATCAATTGTCAATTGGACATCCCCGGATTGCGGAGAAGAACCGATCACTATAAAAGTCGTCATTACAGACGCTGATGGTCGTGTGACTGAAAAATCATATATTCCAATTACCCTTATTGGCGGTAATGCTTGCCCGTAGAATAATTCAACGTGCGGTTTCCGGATCGCCCCCTGCAAAACTCGCGTCGCTCAGAGAGTCCCCGGTCACAATCCGGAAACGTATGCACCAGCTATCGTTGGCGGGCAATATTACTATATTATAGCGGTTAACGATTCAATTAGACTACTCATGTCATTCCCGTGCAGACGGGAATCCTTAATTCGCGTCTAGCGAGAAGGATCCCCGCCTGCGCGGGGATGACATGTAAGGGTTAAATCATTCGTGAAATGCTATAGTGAACCGTTGCAGCTTATGAATGATAACTGCATACCATGATTTCCTCAGGCAAAAATAACCATCCATAAAAAAAACAATGTTTAAGACAAATTTGTCTGGAAAAATCCTTAAAAAAGTCCCAGCCTATAGGCACGGACGAATTCAAAAAAAATATTTATTAATTTTAAAACAATAGCAAAGCAATTACAAGGGGACTTTCAATAAATATATATAGGATATTCCCCACGGGTACAACATAGGTAAAAAATCAGAATTTTCAATGTTGGAATTTCGGGAAATTATGATTTTTCCAAGTATCCATAAAACAGAAAGAAGTAATTGCAGCCGGAAAAACACAAAAAAATACGGCAAATTTAAGCTTAATGGAGATGGATCATGAAAGTTTTAAAATCATTATGTATGATATCAATTCTGTTTGCTTCACATTGCAACAATGATAATATGAAAATATTATTCGATGAAACATCATTGCCGGCACGGACAAATAATCTTGTTTCAATAACAGTACTCCCGCAGGATAAATCTATAGCAAAAGGTGATTCCCTGCAATACTCTGCAAGAGGGACGTTTTCAGATGGCTCAACAATAGACATTACACACCTTGCAGAATGGACTTCTGATGACCCGGGCATTGCAACATTCAGCGGGATCCCGGGAGATGAAGGACGTGCCACTGGAATTTCCAGTGGGACTACCACAATCCATGCAACACTGGACAATATTTCAGGCAATACACTCCTGACCATTAAAGACATCATCCCCCCAATATTGGAAAGTATAGATGTTATTTCCTCTGATATGAATGAAACTCAACTTATATTGACCTTTTCCGAAGAGGTTGATGCAGCAACTGCCGATATACCGGCACATTATGCCTGTGACATGATGGGCTATGGAACACATGTGACTTCAGCTGCCCGTCAAAATGATTTCAGCCAGGTGCTTGTCACACTGGCTCCGGGCCTTGCCCGTGGTATGCATGAAGGATGGGTCATAAATGTACAGACCCTGGCAGGCATAACAATAGAAAATAACGGCATAGACAATAATGTCCCATTTTTTGTAGCGGTCCCAACTCAATTCGCAGATGGTCCGGTTTTTGTAGATCCATTTTATGATGGGACAAAATCCGCACTATTTGTTGAATATGATTCCAGGTTATATCTTGGGACAAATGATGCGGCATCAAAATTATTTGAAATGGACAAATCTTTAATTTCCATTCAGAACATACATCTTGATGCTGATGGTACACCGGGTGCTCCCATTGAAGATTTCAATGGATATTTGTCCTATTACAGCGGCTGCTCTAGCCCACCCTGTGATGGCCCCATCAATGGTGTAGATAACCTCTATGCCGGATGTGTGGGCGGAACATCGACACCAGATATGACAGGTGCAGAATGTACTTCAGCAGGCGGTGTTGAAACATTTTTTATAAGTGCTTTTAATACTATTGGTAAATATCATTCCTATTGGAGAACTAATGATGTTTCATCTTCAACGACAACCTTTACCTTTACGGAAGAAGTGGACCCGTCTCCAAGTGCTCCATGGTCATATCGATCTTTCAACAACTATCTCTTTAAAGAACAGTTATGGAACAATTATGGAGCAGAAAACGGTGGCGGAGGAAGAGGAGGCAGAGTGTGCATGAAAACTGGAGGATGTAATGATGGTACAACGTATTTAACTGGCCCTCAACTTTCTTTTGAATATGCTACAAGAATCGGAACCAAGCAAGATGTCTATCTTCGTAATGGATCAAGACCGAATAATACATTTGGAGGCCAAGTTTCTGCACAAACCTATGTTCTAAATGGAATAAATACCATGCATGAATATGATAAGGACGGTACCGGACCCGATGAAAGTCAATTGTATGTAGCCAATGGGGGTTTCTATGAAGGCCCTCTTGGTGCACGGCGAGTCGGCTCATCTGATGGTGGTATTATAAGGAGTAAACTGACTTATTCAAGTAAAAATAGCCTTCCTCAAGTTTGTCAGGCTGATAATTCAGGGTGTATTAACTATTGGGAAGATGTGACTCCAGACAATAACAGTGATTGGAACAAGTATATGTCCATCATGCTGCCACAAAATTCAACTGTAACCGGTGAAGGAAATTGTTCAACCAGTACTATTGAAATGGATTGTGCAGAACCATACAATGTTTTTACACCGTCATTGAAGGCAATACCTTCTATGCGCACAGCCTCAAATGGGGACTTGTATCTCATCAGGAATGCATGTAATGTAAATACTGTTTGTTTGAACGGCAAAGCTGATTGTGATTTCAGAACAGTGAAACAGACATGCCCTCCGGGAAGCGAAGTGCCCCAGCTCTGGATGATGCAGAAAGATTGCGGGGATGCAGCTGCATGCGCTTCTCAATGGAAACTTGTCGCACAATTCGGTTCATCGGGAAAAAGCAATATGCAGGGAAAAACCGGAGACTGCGGCATTTCTCCAAACAAGTGCGGATCAAACAGACAGATTACGTTACTTGAAACTGTCGGCAGCGATCTCTATATCGGATTTGATAATCATGCCTATGGCGTAAATATCTGGCGGGCAGACATGAGCGCTATCCCTTCAGGCAGCACACCTGCTGAAGCTGATTTCGAGCTGGTGAATAATTTCGGTCTGGATGCCACGGCGTCAAACAAAAAACTGTTCAGTTATATATCGTACAATGATTCAATTGTAGACTGGCTGGTCGTTGCTACCGGAAATGGTAAGGACCCTGTCGTGGTATATCGC
>JBFZEZ010000045.1:0-3833 GCA_041306585.1 Spirochaetota bacterium
ACGTTCAGAAAACAGCAGCTGAAAAATCGAAAAAGGACCTAGATGCGTCCGGACGCTTTAAAGGAAGGATTGTCACAGAGATAATCAAGGCTGCTGCGTTTTACAAGGCGGAAGAATATCACCAGGACTATTACAAAAAAAACCCCATACGGTATAAATTCTACAGGGGTAAATCAGGACGGGACCAGTATCTAAAAAAAAGTTGGGGGACCACCATGAATCCAAAAAATCAATCAATTGTTCAAGCAGTTTCTAAAAATTACAACAGGGATGAATTAAAAAACAAGTTATCCGGTATTCAATATACTGTCACGCAGGAAAACGGGACAGAGCCGGCCTTCAAAAACAAATACTGGGACAATAAAAATGAAGGAATTTATGTCGATGTTGTATCAGGAGAACCCCTGTTCAGCTCAAAAGACAAATATGATTCGGGTTCCGGGTGGCCGAGTTTCTCGCGCCCCCTTGTACCGGAGAATATAAAGACAAAATCCGATAAAGGATTTTTCATGGTTCGTACGGAAGTGAGGAGCTATCATGCGAATTCACATCTCGGTCATGTTTTTGACGACGGTCCGGAGCCTACGGGTTTGCGCTACTGCATGAATTCAGCGGCGCTTCGTTTTGTCCCAAAGGAAGATATGCAACAAGAGGGATATGGTAAATATCTGGTTCTGTTTGAAAAAACAGAAATTTCCCGGTAGTGAGGTATGATTATACGTCTCTGCAAAATTAATGTTTTTTCCAATTGATGGTACACTCGTTGCATTCGAACGGCCCTACAGTCCATCCGAACCCCGTGGGGGTGAATATAAGAAAATAAGTTCCAGCCTATAGGCACGACCTTATTCTCACGAAAAATTTATTAAATATAAATTACACTATAATTCATTTGTTAAAAAAAGAAACTTACGTCACATTGACCGCTTCAAAGTGCTACCCGAAAGCCAACATGAATGTCTTGATACTTTTTTCAATACCTGCTATTTTTATTCTGATAGTGGCTTCGATGCTTCTCATGTCATTACGGGTTGATTACAAAAATATCATAATCCTCAATGCAGCCTCCGTTTTCCGTGGTCGCGCACGGCCCTGACGCAAGGCCTGCGCCGAAAGTCTTGGCATATACGCACATCCGTGTAAGTCCGTATAAGCCGGATTAGCCAGCACGCTGGCTGTTGCGCCAGACTGCCAGTTATAATAACCGGCCGGCCCGGACGCCGTTGTCGGTGTAGTATATCAACGCTCCCGGTGCAAGTATCTCAATATCCTTGTCGATGTTATACGTGCCTGCGACGGGTGAAAACGTCGGCCCCGCGCAGCGTATGGCGTAATCGCCCGAGGTCTCAGCCGATGTCAGCATGCCGCTTTTTACAGCGACGGCACGCAGTTTCATGTTCTATGCGATGTTCACCGATGTGCCGGTAAGTGCGGTCCCGCTCGTCACGGGATCGGTGTTGTCGGTCGTATATCGTATCGTCACTCCCGACAGCGAGCAGGTTATGGCAACGGTCTGGCTGCTGTCATAGGTTCCTGCCACGGCATTGAATGCTGGTGACGGTACAGTCGCGTAATCCACGGTTGTAAAGCCGAATTGATAATCGCTGCTTAATCCGGTGCCTGATCCACCAGAGGCGGTCTTCAATATCGTTACCGTGTAGTAGGTAAGATTATCGAGGTCGGTATCGGGATCGAAAACCGCGATTTTATTGGCATAGGTTACCGTTCCTGCAATCGGTGCGGCGCCTTTTTTTATAATGAATGTCGTATCGTTGATGGTGGAGGGGATCATGTCCTCGCTGAACTGTACCGATATATTCGCGGTCACGGCGTATCCGAAGGAAACGTCTCCAGGTGTTGTTGATACGATGACGGGCGCCTGGTTGCCACCCCACGATTTAGCGCTTTTTCCGGATGAACCGGGACAGCTGAACAGGATCAATGAGCAGAGCAGGGTGGCAAGGCTCAACTCAAGAGTGGATTTCATGGTAACCCTCCGGTTTTCATATGAAAATGATCAGATAAAAAATTACAATCGCCATCGTTGATTTTAAATTATTGAAAAAAGAAGGACAAATCAAATTATTGATAAAAAATAATACAAAACAAGTTCTATCCTATAGGCACAGTCGAGCCAAAATGAAGTATTTATTATCTTTGAAATATATTTTTAATACTAAAAATTTCTACCTTAATTTCTGGAATTTTCAGGGTTGGCAATTATAAATAAAAAGATCTGAAGCATTCGATTCTAAATCTACAATTCTATTTTTTACAATGAGGGATCATAATGCTTCGAATTGAAGATATAATTCATACTAAAAGCCGATCCATACTGGATAAAATCCTTAATAAATTTTTGAAATTATTTTTCTCAGCTAATTTTCTAACAACTACAAATTCATTATCATCAAGGACAAAAAAATTTCTAAATACAGCAATTATACTGAAAATATTTATTTTAATGTTCCTTGCCTCTTTTATGAATTGCGGCGACAGCCTTAAAATTTTATTTGATGACAAAAGTATTAAAAGGTCAACCTCTTCTGATACAACTCCACCTAATATAACAGTTGTATCAATTGCGTCAGATAATTCAAATCCTGCAATTGCAGAAGTAGGTGACACCATAATCATAACTTTTACTGCAGATGAAGACATCAATACTCCCACTGTAACTATTTTAGGAAACAGCGCAACAGTTACTGGAGGCCCAACTACCTTTACTGGCACATACATTGTCCAGGATGGTGACCCAATAGGTGTTATTCCTTTTGTCATCTCTGATATCAGTGATCTTGCAGGAAATACTGCCCCTGATGTAACAGGTACAACTGATGGGTCAAGTGTAAATAACATGGGTGATATAACACCCCCACATATAATATATGTATCAATTGCATCGAGCAATTCAAACCCAACCATTTCAGAAACAGGTGATACAATCACACTTACCTTCTTTGCTGATGAAGATATTGGTACACCGGCAGTGACCATCCTGGGAAATAGTGCTCTTATTTCAGGAGGGCCCCAGTCTTTTACAGCAACTTATGTTATTCAGGGAAGCGATCCAATTGGAAATGTTCCTTTTGTTATCTCTGGAATTGCTGATCTTGCAGGAAATGCAGCTCCTAATGTTTCAGGTACCACTGATTTTTCCAATGTATATAATGCTGGAACTATCGTTACTCCTCAGTCAGTAATCAACAACCCTCCAGCTGATCCTTCAAATGATACCAATTTGAATGTGACTATCTCTGGAACAGATGTTGTCAGTTACCAGTATAAAGTGGTTGCAGCAACAGCACCATGCACAGGAGGAGGATATAACGGCTCCTGGATACCAGTTGTCACTAAAATAACAAACCCTATTGGCCCTGATGGTGATTATAAGCTCTGTGTCATTGGAAGAAACTTAATAAATACAGATCAGCCTGAGAATATGGCCACCAGTTACACCTGGACAAAGGGAATATACTACTGGGACCTTCAAGTTACAACTACATCTTCTTCTCAGAATATGACTATACAAATGGATGGACCAGTGAACCTCACTATTAATTGGGGTGATACCATACAGCAGATAACAACTCTAACAAGTATAACCCACACCTATGCATCAGCAGGTGTTTATACATTGAGAATTCGAGGACAGGCATCCAGGATCTATTTTAATAACCCTGATGCACAGGCAAGATTGACCAGGATATTGTCAGTGGTCCAGGGTATTTCAGGATTAACTTCTTTTCAAGAAACTTTTAGTGGCTGTGCACAACTTGGAGGTTCAATACCTGCAGGATTATTTGATAATAATACCGGGGTTACTAGTTTTG
>JBFZEZ010000046.1:0-3819 GCA_041306585.1 Spirochaetota bacterium
CCGCCTCTTCCATGAAATCGAATCTCCTGCATATGCGCTCCTATGGTAAGTGCATAATAATAACTGACGGCAATTTTTTCGAGATTAACTTAAAAAGCAATAATAATTTTTACCGCATGAAAATTTTTTTCCAAAACGGTCAGATCATGCAGGCGTGATCCACGATGCAACGCCCTCCACACGGCTGTCCTCCATGGGCATAGAATAACAACTGTCAGGCGCCGTCCATACCGTGATGCTCTTTTCTGGTAAACCACGATGCGGGGTCCTTGAGGAATTCCTCCGTGTCCTTGAGAGACAGAAAATGCTCGCGCTCGATGCCGGATAGCAGTTTAAAGAATGCCTTCTCGCGCGGGTCGCTAGACGCGTCGCTTATATCGGCGTACATCTGCGCGCCCTTGGCCTCGAAGCGCGTCGCCACCTCGATTGCGGCAAGGTCGTCACTGTTCGTTTCTGTTATCTCCCTGGATTGCTTTATCACGGATTCCAAAATCGTTTTCACATTGGTCTGCTTTACCGTGAGGGGCACAGTCCCGGGCCATTTTTCGTTCTTCTCCCATTTCGCGTGGAGCTCGTGCAACCTCTGGTAGTGCTCCAGCTCGTCATCGGCGATCTGGTTGAACATCGCCTTCCCCACGGGATTGCTGGTCCTCGCGGCATGGTTCAGATAGAATTCGCGTTCGCTCTTCTCGTTGTTCAGCGCCACTTCCAATGCATTCAGCCGCTGTTTCTCGTCCATACTTCCTCCTTCGGTTCTGTATTGCAAGAGCAAGGCATAATGGAAATATACCATTAACCCGGCCCAATGAAAAGTTCATTGCTGCTTCAATCCATAGTGTAAACAGTAAATGTAAGCTGTCAACCAGTAATCAGGCACCGGTATGGCAAAAAAATGCCCCGGTCTTATCTTCAACAATTAAGTACAACATATAAAAAAATTGCCTTATAGGGCGCTGTAAGTTAAATTGGAATTGCAAAACAACAATTTAATATGTGTAGGCAATTTCGGGGGAGGCCCACTTGTGCAAACGAGTTAGAGGTGATGCTATGCACCGGATGAAAGAAAAGAGAAAACGGGAAGATGATCGGTCAACGCCGTCGATGTTAAAATAAGTGAACAGGGCCGAGGGCCGGTTCGGGTCAACGCGATCATAGCGCGCGCTATCGAAAACACGATAAAGCAATCAGAAACTGGGCAGGGGCGTATAACGACCACGTAAAGACCGTGCTGTGCGGAATCGGTTTGATAAAAGCATTAATTGCAAGAAGAAGGTCGGACACGACAAACAGGGTCGCGCCAAGTGCGATAAAGAATGTATGCCTTGAAATGGAAGCACCGAGCCGCCCCCATGCAAAGAAAGCCATAATGGAAATTGCAACCGCGTATATTATTACCGGGACCAGGTAATCTCCAAGCCTGTCTTTGATCGCTACCAGCATCCCGATTAATGCGGAGACCAGTATGACGGCAATAATAATTTTCCACACGACAAACGTATAACCGCGGGAAAACGCTGCAATGTATACGACATGCGTCAGGAGGAAAAAAATGATGCCGTTTTTGAGGAGATTGACCTCCTCTATCATGAGCAGCCCGTCAGCAATCAGCGCCAGCACGAGACCGGTAAGGATAAGGACACTGTAGGTATTGACCCCGTAATTCATCATCGATAACACGACAAATGCGATCACTCCGGCCGTGATGAGCGGGGTAAACATGTATTTTAAAAAAAGAATTTTTTTATAAGCAACACATTCCCTGATCAGAAAAACAGCGGTGAGAAATACCAAAAGCGGACCAAAATATTGTATGTGGAATAATGAAACCATGACAGCATCCCCCCGTAGTCCAGGTATTATTCTTTCGGTTCTTTTTTCTCTTTCTTGAAAAAGTCGGAAAAATCACGCAGCTTCTTCGGGTCGAATTCCTTGTTAATGGCCGCGATATTTTCCTGCTGGATCTCCTGATATATCTCCTTCCGGTGGACAGAAATATTTTTCGGGGCGCGGATGCCAAGCTTGACCTGATCGCCTTTGATGTCGATGACAACGACCTCGATCTCGTCCCCGATCATGATGCTTTCATTTATTTTTCTTGCAAGAACAAGCATGGTATTAACCCTTTGAACCGGCATTCTTGTTTATTTCGTCCATTATCCTGTGCTTAACCCGGTACCGGTCGCTCAGGGATATGGCCTGCCTGCCGATTCGTTTAATGGGATTTATTATGATGGGTCCCTGGAGGTTCGCCGTCATATCCGCCGGTTCAGACGGGAGTGTTACAATGGCAAAAACAATCAGTTTTTCAGGCTTGTCCGCTTCGACGGCTTCAAGGTCAGCCTGGGAGACCATGAGCTTGTAATCCGCCATGAAATCAGCGGGGCGTATTATAACGAAAACAAGCTCCGGTTCCTGGAAAGACTGGAGCCATTTGAACGGTGAATTTTCATCATCAGTATCGAGAATGATAAAACGATTCTGTTCTTCGAATCCGAGAATACCGTCGGGAAAATCAACAACCTGCTTATCTTCAACTTCGATTTCGCCATACGGCCTTGTTTTAACTTTAACACCCAATTGGTTTCTCCTGAAAAATAATCTGGCTTAATCGAAAAAAAACATTGCAATAAACCCGGCTGATGGGGGCCCGGCGAGAGTAAAAGATCTATTTATGTATTACTATCATCCCGGACTTTCGTCAAGAAAAATTCTTATCGTAAAAAATCCATCAGTGTCGGCATAATGGTCTTGGCGCCGATCGCAAGTGCGTATTGATGCACGCTTTCAAGCCATTTGAAATTCATTATCGATTCGGCGTAATCGATCCCCTCTGTTTTTGAAAGCATTTCAAGAATATTGCCCTTCGCATATTCCGACCTCTTTTCAACCTCTTCCAGCCTGTTCTCCTTTGAACCGACGCTCGCGATATGCTTGAGGATGTTCTCCAATGAGATATCGATCATTCCCAGGTCACGCCCGCCCACGAGTTCCTGATCCCCGCGGACAAGATCATCCCTGAGCCTGATGACCATGTCGAATATCGACATCCCCCCTATTGTAACAGTCGGATCGATGTTGTTCGGGGGATTCGAAAAATTCTGATTGATAAGCCCGAGGTCCTGTAAAACAGTCCCGCTCCCCGCATCCTCAAGCCACAGCTGGTGGGGTGTCGTCGTTTCGAGTATGAGGTTATTGCGCCCCCCTTTTGAAGCGCGGGCGCTGAATCCGGCGTTGTTGATTTTATCAATAATGAGATCGATATTGTCGCCGGCTGATATTACAATCTCCTTCCCGTCTATGCGGATCGACTGGCTTGTCGGGGCGGAATAATCTGATGCATCTTTAATGGAAGTGAGTATCTGGTTTGAGCCCCAGAACACCTCGTTCCCCGGTATGTTTACATCGATGTATTCTCCGCGCGACACTTCCCGCATCATCTTCCCGATATTTCCCCTGTATTCAACGCCGATCATGGCATCTCCCTGGTTCCCAGCAGTCAGCGTCTGGTAAATGGGGACAAACGGGTTCGGCAATTCACCGGTGCCTGTCTGGAACCCACCGAAAATTGATTTACCGGTCCCGCCTTTGGTGTTTGCGATGTTCACAAGCTCTTCAAGGAGCTGATTGATCTCGGTCGCGGCCGCCTCGCGCCTTTCGAAAGCAGAGTAAATGCCGTGGGCCCCCTGCACAGTAAGCACACGGAGGCGCTGAAATATACGAAGGGTCGACTGAAGGGCCGTGTCAACTTCATCCAGTTTCGATTTACCTTCATCTATGTTGCTCAGGTACTGTTCAACCTCGGTAAGGTTTGTCCTGTAG
>JBFZEZ010000047.1:0-6213 GCA_041306585.1 Spirochaetota bacterium
CGAATTCATCGAACACCGGCCGGCTGAACTTTCGGGTGGCCAACGCCAGCGCGTGGCGATTGCGCGCGCCCTCGTGACCGAACCGGAGATAGTCCTGGCCGACGAACCGACTGCCAACCTCGACTCCGAGACAGGTGCGACAATACTCGAGCTGATGAAAAGACTTAATGCAATTGAACATACCACATTTATATTCTCTACACACGATCCCGATGTGCTCAAGTACGCCAAACAGATTGTCAAGCTCAAGGACGGTATGATCACAAAGACAGTCGCCACAGAGAAAAAGAGGAAGAATCCATAATGGGACTGTCATTTACAATAGCATGGCGGAATATTCAGCGTCATAGAGGGAAAAGCCTTGTGATCGGGATCATTATATTTATGGGGACGCTGATCATGACGATAGGGAACGGTGTTATCTCCGGTATGGATAAAGGACTGAAAGAGAATATAATGGACCGCTTCACGGGAAACATACTGATCGTTGCGAAGAACCAGGATGAGGACAATATATTTTTGAATCCGGGCGGTAAAGACCTGCAGGTGCTCCCCCGGTATAACGAAATAAAAAAATTGCTGGAGCAGCAGAAGTATGTGCGGGCGTTTATTCCGATTGCTAAAGGCCTTATGATGGTTTTAAGCGAAAACGAGGACTTCGATTTTCATGCCTTACTGGGGGTGAATTTTGAGGATTATTTTAAGTTTTTTAATAATAATGTCATTCCCATAGAGGGCCGGCTGCTTAAGAACGGTGAGAGCGGCATTCTCCTCTCGCAAAAAAATCGGAACAGAATGTATGATTTTCAGAATATATGGGGAATTCCTCAGGGATCCTCCCTTAATACATCCAACCTGTCTGAAGATGCCCTGCTGAATGTAAAAACCCTTTCTGTGCGCGATAATGTTGTTTTCATGGGGTCAAGCGAAGAGAATGCGGCCATTGACATCCGGACAACTATCAGGGGAATTATCAAATATGAATACCTGAATGATTACTGGGGTCATTTTAATATCATCGACATTGAGTCTTTCAGGGAGGCATTTAATTATGTCTCCTCTTCCAGCGAGCCTATGAACATCTCGGATGAAAAAAAGAAGATTCTTGAAACCGACGATCTCGACAGCCTTTTCGATTCGGGCGTTGTGAAAGAACTTGAGGTGAAGGCGAAGTCGTATAATGTGGCGGATGTGCTCGGGCGGAAAGTTGTCCGCACGGCTGCGGCTACCGATCCGGGGACCTATAACATGGTTGTCATAAAGCTGAAAGACAGCGATGCCATCGAGAGGGACGCAAAACGATTGACCATATCGCTGGAAAAAGCCGGTCTCCCGGCGCGCGTTATAACATGGAAACAATCGATAGGACTGCTTGCCGATATGGCATCTTTCATACGGAGCGCACTTCTTGTTTTTGTTTTCCTCATCTTCTTTGTCGCTATTATTATCATCATGAATACGCTCACCATGGCTGCCATGGAACGGATAAACGAGATCGGGATGATGCGCGCAGTGGGGGCTCAGCGCTCATTTATCAGGCTAATGTTTTTCTGGGAGACCTCCGTGCTCTCTTTTATGTTCGGCGGGTGCGGCATCGTACTCGGGATAGCCGGGATCGGTATTTTGAATTCCTTAAACCTGACGACCCAGAACGAGGTATTGCAGCTTCTCTTCGGCGGGAACGTGTTCAGACCCCTGGTCGACATTGTCGACATCGGGATCGGTATTATCGAACTGGTGTTCGTCACGGTCATCGCGATGCTGTATCCCGTGAGTGTCGCCGGAAAGATCACTCCGCTTGAAGCAATCACCAGGGATTAGAGGGACGTTGATGAAATTGATATTCACATTGAGCATACGAAATCTGTTCCGCCAGAAAAGGAGATCATTCCTGCTCGGGAGCGCGATCAGCTTCGGCATGATGATTCTCGTGATCGCCAATTCTTTTTCCCACGGAATTTCCGACAACCTGTTCAACCGGATGGTGGTCTACATGACCGGCCATATGGAAGTTGCCATTATGGAAAAGAGCAGGTTGTATAACCGGAACATCCGGGACAGGGACAGGCTGATCGGAATCATCAAGTCCAGTGTAACGGGGATTAAAGAAATTGTTGAAAACGTGAGCACCTTTTCCCGATGTATCGGCAATGGCAAAAATGACAACGCAGCGTTTGTCGGTGTCGTGATGAATGATGAAATGCGGGAATTTTTGAAAAGCAGTTTGCTCGATGGGAAAGTCGGTGACTTTACCGGTAACACATGGGAGAACCCGGTCCTTGTGTATTCCAACAAAGCAAAGTCCCTCAATGTGAAGCGATTGGATACGATCAAGGCGCGCCTGCTCACCCTGACGGGGCAGCAGCAGAGCGCCCGTTTTACGGTTGTCGGCATCCTGAAAGAAAATAATATTTTCGAGTCCATGGCGATTTTTACCCGGCTGAGTGATCTGAAGCCCCTGCTCGGCTATCGCCCCTGGGAGACAGGGACCCTCCATGTGAATTTTACCCGCTTGAATGATCCGCGTTTTGTTGTCAAAGAAGCCGCGGCTTTGCATGAAAAATTGAAACCGAGGATCGCAGCCATCTATGGAACTGTTTCCCGCGGGGGCCGCGCACGAAAGGCCACTGCGCTCGGTTTTTTCGATACCGATGAAGCGAAGAAAATTTTAATGAATCATCTGAAGATTGTCCGGGGGGGCATCCCGGTCCCCGGTTCTAAAAAAAATGCGATGGTGAGCGAGGACCTCGCGACCTTTCTGCAGTTGAAAGTCGGCGACCCTTTCTCGCTGAAGTATGAGAGTCAATTCGAGAAGAACAAGGAGATTGTCAATACGTATACTGTCGCTGCACTCTACACATCAAACGAGGCTTCAGTGAAAAACGTTGTTCTTCTGCAGGAGGATTCTTTTTATAAGACTTTCCTTGAGAATCTGCCTGTTCCCCCTTCTGACGGTAGTGCGGGTTTTTATGTTCCGAAAAAAGGCGATAGCCTGTACCCGGTTTTTTCACCGGAATGGAAACTTCTTCCGCAGACAAAGACGGGTGACGAATGGTTGAAAAAAATTCACACAATGAATAAAACAAGATGGAAAGGACCCGCCCTCGATGTGAGCACCATGTACGAGCGGGCGAGCGACATCCTGAAGATGGAAAGCGCTCTGAATGTCATTACGTTTATCTCGGTGCTTATCCTGTTCTTTATTATACTAATAGGCGTTATCAACACCCTGCGGATGACAATTCATGAACGGACGAGGGAGATCGGCACCATGCGCGCTATAGGTATGCAGAGAAACGATGTACGCGACTGTTTCATTATGGAAACGGTTCTTCTCTCCTTCTTTTCCTGTATCGCGGGAACAGCCGCTGCGATCATCATCATGCAGGTCACTGGAATGATAACAATTGACACCACGAGCTTTTTCTCCATATTTCTGGTAGACAAACACCTTTATTTTCTCCCAACAGTTAAGTCGATCCTGGGGAATATCGTGTTCATTCTGATTATAACAGCGGTCACTGCATATTTTCCGGCGAAGCGGGCCGCCCGCCTTTCGGCAGCTGAAGCGCTCAGACATTTTGAATAATCATATCTGTTATCTGGAGGATTCCATGAAACTGTTGAAAACCTGGATTTTAGTCGTCCTGCTGTTGTGCGGTACACCCTCTGTATTTGCCGTCCCGAGCATTGCGGAGGCGATGCGGCGTGTGGATTCCATGATGGATCTTGATGCCGACTTGTCGGTAAAAACCGTTATGACGGAGAACAAGGCAAACCAGGGGATCAAAAATTTCGAGGCCCTGTATTTCCGGAAAGATAAAACCGATGAATTCCTGATTGTCATGACAGCCCCCGAGTCGGACAAGGGGAACGGATACCTGCGGGTCGCTGAAAACTTCTGGATGTACCGGCAGAATACGAGGACGTTCCAGCACATCAGCCGGGATGAGAGCATCATGGGTACTGACGCAAAGGGGGGAGATTTCGAAAAAAAGAAGCTCGCCGATCTTTACAAACCGCTGATTGATGCCCAGGGGAAAGAGGATATAACCGAAGAGCTCCTGGGGAAAAAAGAAGTGTATAAGTTTACGATCATTGCAAAAGTCAATGACGTCACCTATCCGAAACAGGTATATTGGGTGCAGAAAGATAATTTTTTGACCCTCAAGATCCAGTCGTACTCACTTTCAGGGACCCTGATGCAGACCGCTTACTATCCCAAATGGACCCGTGTCCAGGGGAAATATCTGCCGCTGCAGATGATTTTCATAGATGAATTCGAGAAGGGGAACAAGACCATTGTCGAATTATCGGGAATATCCCTCACCAAGCTGGACCCGAAAATTTTCACAAAAGCATACCTGGAATTTTTGAGTAAGTGATCAACTGCGGGGTACACATGAAATATGCATTATTAACCTGTTTTGCAACTGCCTTGTTTTTGCTGCTACCCCGATCATATGCAGGGGCAGAAAACGCGGGGAAAATCAATGAAGACGCACTTTTCAATCAGGAAGAAACACTTGTTGCCCCCGAGACCATAACAAATGATGCGATCTCTTCGGATGTTGATAAAAACTCAGTGAGTTTCAGCGGTTTTTTGAATTCCAGGCTTCAGTATTATATGAACCGAAACTGGATCCAGGGGAAAAACACTTATTATCACGAGAACCTGCTCAATCCTTTTTTTCAGAGTAATTTTTCTCTGGACATCCGTCTGAAGCAGAGCATCAAGGGGTTCGTTAGTTTTTCAGCAAATGTGTTTCCAGCCGGGACCGGGAAGAGCTACCATGCCTATTTCTCCCATCCGGAATCCCCGATAGGCGAAATCTCATATAAAGAGAAGGAGTATGCAACCTATGTGCTGAATGAGATCTTCATCGATTTCAACATAAAGAAATCTGTTTTTTTCCGCATCGGCAAACAGACGTTGAAGTGGGGACAAAGTTATTTATGGGCACCGACCGATTTTATAAATATCGACAAGAAAAGTTTTTCCGATCCCTTTAAGGTGAGGGAGGGGTTTTATGGCCTGAAAATCCATGTCCCTTTCGGCACTATTGTGAATCTCTATTCAGTCCTCAATCTGAACGACGCGCAGAACTGGGATGAAGCGGGTGTGGCAGCCAAGCTCGAAGTGCTGGTTAAAAGGGTTGAAATGGCCCTTTCGGTTGCCTATAAAAATAAATATGTCCCGGTATATGGATTCAATATCAATACAAGCGTTTCCGGTGTGGATATGTGGGGGGAATTGAGTCTCTCATATGGCGATAACAAAGAAAAAATAAGAACGATCGGTCTCCCCGTGCCGCCGTACGAATATTACGAAAAGTATAAGGTAAGAGATGAATGGATCCCAAAGGCATGCATCGGGCTGGGGAAGGGGTTTGAAGTACTCAATGTGCGTAACAGGATCAGGCTGGATGCTGAATTTTTCTATAACCACAGCGGGTATGGAAAGGAAACGAAAACAATTTTCAAAAATGAATTGAAGAGGGCTTTTTTCCTCGCCAATAATCTCTACGAAATGAATTATTACGGGAAATTTTACTATGCGTTCTTTTTTACATGCAATCAGCTGATTGTGCAGGACCTGTCCCTTACACTGAATTATATTGGGAATTTTAGCGATTATTCATCGATTGTATCCACAATGCTTTCATATACTATGGTTTACAATCTGTCACTCGGGTTGATGCTGAGCGGCTACATCGGCCAGGCAGGGAGGGAGTATACATATTCAGGTAATGCCCTGTCGGCCGAGATGTTCGTTCGATTGGCGTTTTGATTGCAACGAACTGTTTTTAGTTCAGTTTTATAGATTTGATTTTATTTTTTTCAACGTAATATTTATTATATTTCATATGAGTTACAATTGCTGAAGAGTTCGTATCCGGCGGTTCAACAGGGATGCGTTTGATGGCAGTTTCCTGGACACTGGATTGAACAATTAGAAGTGAAATAGCTGCAAACGTTAAGAACGTGGCGCAGAAAACAACGGTAAAAATGGACATCATTTTCATTTTCTCTCCCCCCTCGTCTGTGAAGGTTTCATTATTGAGCTGTTCGTCTTGAGGCAGTTACTCAGAACAACTAATTTTCAAGATATGTAAAATCAAGGCGAAGTCAAATTTTTAGAAAGAAATTTTTAAATTTTTTTAATTTTTTTGCCTCATCCCATAGCCTTCCATGCTTAAGAGCCGGGAGAAA
>JBFZEZ010000048.1:0-6275 GCA_041306585.1 Spirochaetota bacterium
GATATCGGCATCCCTTGATCTGTTCATGAACGGAGAAATGGTGGGAAAGCTCTGCCGTGTTTCCTCTGGTAAGATCGAACTCATATATGCGGACGCATGGATTGAATCAGAAAAAGGACGCTCGATATCCCTGTCGCTTCCCATTGTGCAAAAACGTCATACGGGTACATCTGTAGAAAACTTTTTCGATAATCTTCTCCCCGACAGTCAGCCGATAAGAAACAGGATCCAGATGCGATTCGGCATACCAAGGAGTGACAGTTTTGATCTTCTGTCATATATAGGACGCGATTGCGTCGGTGCGCTACAGCTGCTTCCGGAAGGTTTAAAACCACCCGACATCCGGACCATCCATGCCAAAAAACTCAATGACAAAGAGATTGTCGAAATCCTGAATAATTACCGGACACTTCCCCTGGGCATGAGTCCGGATAATGATTTCCGTATATCGATAGCCGGCGCACAGGAAAAGACCGCTCTTTTGAAGTACAAGGGAAAATGGCATCGTCCTGAGGGAACAACACCAACCAGTCATATTTTCAAACTCCCCATCGGTATGATCGAAAACAGCGGGATTGATCTATCCGACAGCGTTGAAAATGAATGGCTGTGCCACCTGTTATTAAAAGAATTCGGCATCCCGACGGCACACATGGAAATATTTAATCATGAAAACACGAAAGCCCTTGTTGTGAAAAGATTTGACCGCTCGTGGGCACAAGATGGTTCATGGCTTATACGCCTGCCACAGGAAGATATCTGTCAGGCGCAAGGAATCTCTCCTATGTTGAAATATGAAAGCTATGGAGGTCCAGGTATACGGGATATCATGGATCTCCTTCAGGGTTCGTCAAACATGAAAGAAGACCGGATTACTTTCATGAAAACAGTATTTGTTTTCTGGCTTCTTGGCGCTATTGACGGACATGCAAAGAATTTCAGTCTTTTTTTGAATCCAAAAGGTGCATATCAATTGACCCCGGTATATGACGTCATATCAGCTTATCCACTTGTCGCAAAGAAACAGATAGCAAAGCAAAAATTAAAAATGGCAATGTCAGTCAGAGGAAAATCGGTGCATTATGAGTGGAGTAAAATACAGTTGCGTCATTGGGTGAGCACCGCAAAGTTTTGCCGATTCCCGAATGATGAAATGAAAAAAATTATCGACACCTCCCTGGAATCGATAGATGCGGTCATTCAGGCTGCATCATCGAAATTGCCTGGAGATTTCCCCGATGCCATATCCGATCCGATTTTTGAATATATGTCAGGTATGAAATCGAAATGATGACTCAGTGGTCGTAAGTCATGGGGGCATAAAACAGGGAAGCCACCCGACACCGGATGGCTTCCTAAAGCACTGCGATCATTGTTGTTCCTTAATACTTGAAATTTTAATACTCAGCTCCTGTTTCCTGTGCTTTCTAATAAGCTGAAGATGGCAATCAGGATTACTTTTGTATCCCTTGTGCTGCATCTTGGGTTACAGGTAAACTAAGTATTCTTAAATTAAATATGCTAATAGAAAATAGAAAAGTCAAGTGGAAAATCTCTTTTTTTTAGAAATTTTGCATCCTTTGAGCGACAGGTCATTTTCAGCGGGAAAGAGGGTATGCACATTGCTGGTAGCATTTCAATTTCCGGGATAATCAACTGATCGGTCGATGAGGGCTTTTTTCAGGGCTGATTCCACTTAATAAAAAATTACTTGCCGTACCATACTGTTTAATTACAGTGCGGCTATATTTTTTACCTTGTCATCCTCGGGAGGACTTTCATGAAAGATCTTATAATTCTCGGCGCCGGTCCTGCTGGTTTGAGCGCAGCCATTTACGGGATACGGGCAGGTTTGGATCTTGAGGTCATTGAAAAATTTTCACCGGGGGGCCAGGTGGTGAACACCTACGAGGTGGAGAATTATCCGGGATTTGCAGAACCGATAGCCGGGTGGGAGCTTATGTCGAGGATGGAGGAACAGGCCAAACGGCTCGGCATGAATCTTGCAAATGGCGAGGTCGTATCCTTGAATAAAGACAATGTAAAAAAATGCATAACGTTAGCAATGGCTGACGGTTCCGTCCGCGAGGCCCGGACAGTTATTGCAGCTACAGGGGCATCTTTCAGAAAACTCCAGGTGCCGGGGGAAAAGGAATTTCTCGGACGCGGGGTCTCATACTGTGCAACGTGCGATGGGGCATTTTTCAAAAATAAAGTAACAGCAGTTGTCGGCGGTGGGGATGTCGCTCTCGAGGAGGCCCATTTTCTGACACGGTTTGCGGACAAGGTTTTCGTCATTCATCGAAGGGAGGAGTTCAGGGGGGCTAAAATCCTTCAGGACCGCGCCCTGCATCATGACAAGGTCGAAGCCCTCTGCTGCAATGTTGTGGAATCGATCAACGGCTCCGAGCGGGTCGAGTCAGTGACCATGAGGAGTACAAAAGACGGGAAGCAGACGAAACTCGAATGCGACGGGGTATTTATTTTTATTGGATACGACCCGATAACAGGATATCTCCCTGCTGAAGTCCTTGATGCGAATAAAGAGGTGGCCGTCGATATGCGCATGAAAACATCGATCCCCGGATTGTTCGCTGCTGGCGACCTCAGGGCGGGGTCGGTCCGCCAGATTGTTACCGCTGCCGCGGACGGGGCAACGGCAGCGCTTTCGGCGTATGATTTTTTAAATACGATTTAAATATTTACCGCTTTATTTCTCAGTTCTACTAGCGCATCAACGGTTTTTATCCCGGATTCACCAGGATAAAAATACGCCTCATTTTTCGCCTGTTCGATTTTCCGGATCAGGGCATTGTTTTTAATATTTTTTTCAACAATCTCTTTAATGCTGGCAAAGTCATCTTCATGCAGTTTGATGCCGATCTCCTTCAGCGCCTCAAATTGCCATAACTCATTGTCGAGATCTCCGGCATCATAGGGGCGCCGGTCGAAATTGTAACTTGCGTACATCACAGGTTTTAATGTCAGAAAAAGATAATCGAAAATTATCCCTGAAAAATCTGATATCAGAATATCAGATTTCGCCATTGCGTGTATATTGTTCCTTTCAAAATCCCACCTGACATTGCCTTCGTCTTTAAGCGTATTCATAAGACGGTCGATGATTTCCTTTTCAGAAACCAGGGACTGGGGATGGGGTCGTATGATAATGTTGAATCCGCTTTCTGCAAGCGGCTTCAAGAGTGTCATTCCGTATTTTTTTAACAGGGAGCTGTCTCCCCATGATGGTGCGACCAGGACGGTTGTGGCGTCACTGGTTTTAGCTTTGTCAATTTTATCGAGTTCAGTCTTAAGTACATCGAGATAGGTACAGCCTGTTACAATAAGTTCCTTGGTTTTTGTATTGCGGAGCGATTCCAGTTTCCTCAAGTCGGATTTTTGGTATTCGCCTGTCAGCAGGACGGAATCGAAATAATCCAGTCCGAATAATCGGTACAAGGTTGCGTCTCCCGGCGCATGAACGATATGGGAATAGTGTTTTACGAATTTTGAACATTTGAGCTGATATACATCCAGTCCAGGCGTGGTCATCAGGCAGAGGTCGGCTTCAAGCATATTGAGCTTCGCGTACGCTTTATTGCCTTTTCCAATGAATGCAGCTGTCATATAGTCCGATGTAAAATTAAAACATGGATCTGATTCGTCCGAGGTGTAGTAATGAAATTGTATTTTTCTTCTGTCGAATTCCTCAACAACCGGCTTGAAGACATTCCAGTATTGCCCCCCCTCGGAATATATCACAAAATTTTTTCCGCTTCCGCGCATCGTTTTTTTTGAATCCCTGCCGTGCCAGAAGGAGAGGGTGCTGATCCTGTGCATCGCAGTTTTTACGGCAAACAGTCCGACTGATATAATGCCGATAATCACCGAAAACAGCATGCTCCCCGTGCCGGGATCTATATAGGAATAGGCCGGCTGAAGGCTGATAAAGAAAAAAAAGATAATAAATATTACGTAGAAACCCATAACGGTTACCTCATCCACACGGAAGACTTGAGACAGTCCTCGGCTCGAAATAAATTGAATCTCCTCTTGCCGGCTGAATCCGAGTATTTTTTCTATTTATCTGACAATACCCTGCCAGTTTTTCCTGTTGAATATATTTTCCCTGACTGTAATTATTTCATCATCACTGAACTTGAATGTATTTTTATTATGTTTTTCCCAGTCCCATATATTGGCTGTGATTATTTTTATCCCGTTCTTTTTGGAATGCTCACGTAATGATTTCCCCGAAAAGGGATTGACCGGATTTTTGAGATGCGATGCCGCTATCGAAGGAACATCGGCAGTGGTCATAAATTCATTCGATTCATGCAAATCACTCCTGCTCGCGAAGTCCTTTACAAGAAGGAGGGGATTATAAAATGCATACGATTTATTGACTGCGGGATCTTCGGTTATGTTCTTGAAGGCAGACGTATTGATATTGAAGCCATGATCCGAGACGATAATGATTTTTGTATTATCGTAAACGCCTTCTTTTTTAAGAACATCAAACCAGTCATTCAGCTTTTGCATTGCTGTAATATTTGCTGAAAAACGGTTGAGCGACTGGCTGTCATCGAATGACAGTGTATAGCCTGTTTTTTCATCACCCTGTTTTTTACTCCCCGGCTCATAAATACTGCTATTGAATGGTTGTGATATATGGGTCAATTCGTTCACAACTATTATTAATTCATTGTCTTGTGAATCGAATTTTGAAATCTCCGGAAGATAATCCAAAGCGGAATAGTTTGCGACCAATTGGGGATGGAGCGATTTTTTAATGCTGTATCTGTAATTTGCATTATTCCAGAACCCATTGTCATACATATATTTTCTGATGAATGCCGGTGACATTCTGAATAAACTGAAGCTGATCAGATTTTTTTCAAGAAATGAATGAGAATACTCATCTGCTGATGCAGTTTTGTCTGATGACGAATCCGTTGATGACTGCTGCATCCATTTTTCGATCCATCTGGCCGAATACTTTCCGATAAGAAGATCGCTTTTTATATTTTTTTTTATAAAGATACTTCTGTCCGGGGTATCACTGTAGTTGGCATATGTCGGATCGGTGAATATCGCGTTATATCCCTCCTTCCGGAACAATAACGGTATAACCAGAAGGGATTCATTGTGTTTTTCTACAAGCTCAACGGAGGAACGTTTGTTTATTTCCAGGGGTGTGTACTCATAACCGCCGAATAGGGGAGGCAGGGCGAGCAATGTATGACCGTTGAATGCTGCGGTGTTGGGATACCAGATAAAGCCTTTCATCCCGGGTCTGATCGCCGGATCATTCCGCATGATCTCTCCAAAATACGAGCCGATCGCCTGGTCGAGCATGATTATCAGGACATTGTTTTTTGATTTTGAAAAATTAAAGACCGTCCCGGGCTTTTTAGATGTCCCGGTATCTGTCTTCAGCCGGGTCATGATTGCGGTGTATTCTTCATGGCTGTCTATAATCCTGACTGCATTCACAATGAACATCGCCGCGCTTGTAAGAATAACAACTGTTAATATTGAATTGATGTATGTAAAATATTTTTTTTTCACTGCATAGATGACAAATGCCGCTAGAACTGCAGCTGCGGAAATATTAAGAACAATCAGAGGAAAACCATGATTCATCAAATCGGGAGAATCAAATTTTAAATTTGTAAGAATGATGCCGTAATCTCCGCGAAAAATGTACAAATGCAGCAATGAGAGCGCCGTAAGGCATACCGCGAGCAATGTCAGGTTTTGCTTCACCCTCTCCTTGAACAATGCGTATGCTGAAAAAGGGAAGACAATAAAGAAACCCAACGCCTGTAATGATGCTGTCCTGAGAAATACAAGAGGGTTCGTCAGCGACTGGAGTGACTGTGAAAACTCCTGTGTCGAGGATGATATAAGCGAGGACGGGATTACCAGGCCGGCCATGAAAAATAGAACCACGCATGAAAGAGCAAATATCCTCTTCCGCATGCCGGGATTTTGATTTAATCCGCTGCATTGTTCGTCAAAAAAGTGTGATACGGATTTCAGTATAAACGCGATTAATGGTATGCATATAACAATACAGGCAACTTTTAGATTCTGCCACCATAATTTACTGGGATATATCCGGACATCGGCAAGGCCGGCCGCTTTTTTAAAAAGCGGGAAACGCAACAGCAGAGAGTAGGTGAATATAAAAATTAAAAAAGAGTATATGACCCGTGTGAACACAACTTTTGGCTTACCGGAAAGATATATCAGGTTTTTTATCAGTGAAC
>JBFZEZ010000049.1:0-2551 GCA_041306585.1 Spirochaetota bacterium
GGCCATATTCCACTTCATCAATTGTGTCCGTTGCAAACAGGTTGACCCCGGCAAGCAGGGCGCACACCGGAGAAATCAATAATCCGATTAATATTTTTCTTTTCACTGTCATCCTCCCGCATCAAATGATCGGAAATAACGCCTCCGGATTATGGTCTGCCCGAAAGCAGCACATCGAATCGCATAAGCAAGAGATTGTCACAACCGGCAATCCTAAATCATCCTGATACCGATAATACCTGATCATATACCAATCTCAACCACTTGTCAACAATAAAGGCAGGATGAGCAGTAATACTGTTCACGACATGCATCTATCAACATTCCCAGCGATCAATGCTTCTTGACGGTGCAAAAATCATTCAAAGCATTGAGATGGTTGCCGCACGCATCCCTCTTCTTGTCGCGAGTTCGCCTCACGTCCTGCCGGAAAAAGGATCCGAACCCGGCGCCACCACCCTGTGTCATGGCAAAACATGATTGACAATATAATATTATTGCGGTAGATGTTTTTACAAGTAATACATGGATGATTATTCATGTTACATGCGGCACTTATTTTCACCGGAAATTTATCAAACGGGGACACGCACATGAAAAGAATTACATTTCCTTTTACTCTGTGTATATTTGCACTATGCGCCCAGCTCTTTTTATCCTGCTCCTCGGTTCCTGTGGTTCCGCCCGACCTGGCCTGGGATTATTCAAAACACACCCATATTCGGACCATGCAGGGGCATCTGCTTAGAATCGAGTCCGTCAATGGAGTAAAGACGGATTCCGTATGCAATGTGAAGGCGAAGCCGGGCCCCGGCACTGTAACCGTTAAAAATGACGAACCCGGCGGGCCGGCATGCATGGGGTGCCTGAAATTCCGGGAGCAGAAAGTCGATCTGCAGTTTCAATTTTTACCGGGGTCATCACATTACATCCAGTATATGCTGCACACTAAAAGCAAACTCATTAACATATGGCAGTACAGCCATGATTATATAAGTCATTCAAGGGAAACCCCGGTATTCACAATTGATGCCGGAAAAAAGTATGCGCCGGCAAAAAGGACAGTCAACGGATCCCTGGAAGATATTCACAGACGCTTTTTAAACGAACTTTTACTGCAGGAATACCGGCATGAAATAATAGGTACTTCGTTCATCTCCCTGATGTTCCGTTCCGAAAAGGACGGGAATGGTTATAAAATCACGGTCAACAAGCCGGGTACTGGAATTGTCAATCCCGCCAGGGATGAGGAAGACTATAAGATAATGGGGGTCTATACTTTTACCCAGCTTCCGGCAAACCGGGTCGAAATCAGCCTGAAGTGCGAAGATTACCATCTGGGGCGGTATGAGAAATTCATAACCCATGTCTTCACGCACTTCGATCCCGCACACCGGCAGGCGGTAAAAGAGACAAGCTATTAACATCCCGATGTATTCGCGGAGAATGCAACAATCAGACACAATCAATGTCGCCTGATTGTTTTCCCGGGTTGTTGAATGACATGACGAGCATTTACGAATGCTCGCCACTATAAACATGCTTTCATTGAATCAACGATTGACAGTCGAATTCATCACGTCCCGAACCACGCAGGTATTTTTTTACGTAGAGATGAAGGATTGTATCCACCGCCTCCGGCATGCAGTGCGTTTTCTAAAATCACAAATTTCAAAACTTACACCGCACCTTCGCCAGATCGCCATTAAGGAAGTCACACATACAGGGCACCGTGTAAAGAAAATCCCCTCCCTCCCCGCCCCGCAGTGATTAAATAACAAATTAATGCACAAATAGCCATTGCGGGATAATGGCATATCTTGCAATAATAAAATTCCTGAAACACACTGGTCAGGGCAATGATAAGTTGTGAAATATCCTGCATATAAGCTGAATTATTAAAATCCCCGATTTACCGTCAACGAGCCCGCCCCGGAACGCAAAAAGGCCCCGATGATGAACACCAGGGCCTTTACAATAATTCTGTTGGAGCTGAAGGGGATCGAACCCTCGACCTCTAGAGTGCGATTCTAGCGCTCTCCCATGCTGAGCTACAGCCCCGCGAAACCGGCGGATTTCCGCCCGCCGGTGCCAAATATACAAAAGACTTAAAAGACATCAAGCAAATTTTTAACCCCTCCCGGAAGAGAATCATCCGGGGCATTCTTTATAAATTGACAATTACTGTCATGCGTAGTACACTATTTTCAGGTGAGCAGATGCCGATAGCACGCATCAGGGACAGGGCGGGCACGTGCCGGCCGATACCGATGGGCCGGAAGGCCTTCCGGTTATCACAGGGAGACAAATCCGCATAATGATCCGTAAAATCCTTAAACTCGCGATGGAAAACTACCTCGGGGCCAACATGGTCATCCGGATGAAGGCCAGGCTTTTCCTGCTCTCCTGCCTCGCGGTGCTTATCATCCTGCCGATTGTCATCATCTACAGTGCGTATGCGCAGATGATAAATCCCGTTTTCGGATATCAAATCAATTACAGCGTGATACTGCCCGAACTGGCGAGCATAGTGTTTATCATGTTTATTATC
>JBFZEZ010000050.1:0-2667 GCA_041306585.1 Spirochaetota bacterium
GTACAGCTCCTCAACTTTGAGTTCATTCCTCCTCGAGGAAGCCCGGGTTGCCGTTGTACCCGGCATCGGTTTCGGTGCTGACGATTATATCAGGCTGTCATTCGCCACATCAGATAAAAATATTATCGAAGGGATTAAACGGATTAAAGAGGCGATTACCAGGCTGGTGTAATGCATCAACCGATTGATGTGCCCGTAATTTACAATGGAATCATATTCTCATAAGAGCCCCCTACGTCCCCCTATCTCACATCAATCTATGAATTGTGTAAAAACGCATTCTCGCAGCCCGTCTTCAAACCAATCGACATTACAGATGTATGGACAAAAATACAGCAGCATGTAAAGACGCAGTATCCAGGGAGTTAAAGAGAGCATTTTAATTTCCGGGATATATCAATATTTTTCTCATCTGTAAATACATAATCAGCTTGATACACGTCAGCAAGGTCTGGGAGAGTTTTTTTCAGCCCGAGGACCAAACGCCGGAGCCGAAATGCGCTGCACGCGTTTAATCGGCTCAAAAAGAGAATTCAACAAAAAACCATGAGATATTGACAACGTGGCGACGGATTCGCGTATCCGCAGGGCTGAAAAAAACTCTCCCAGACCGATTAGATGATTATCCCGGAAATTAAAATGTTCTCTTCGAATCTTTACGACATTCGAATAAAAAAACATTGAATTAATCAAACCCATATACTACAATATATCTATTGGACCGGAACACTATCATTTCAGGAGAATTTCATGAAAAAATACCTCATCATCGCAGCATTACTTCTTTTTTCATTAACAGTCTCTGCCGAAGACAAGATGGAAATCATTATCGATAAATATTCAATTAAAGTCCCTGCCGGATGGCTGGCTGAGTACAAGGGGGCGGCATCAGCCAATTTATTTTTCCTCTATTCGCCAATGGAAAAAGACGACACCTTCCAGGAAAATATTAATTTAACTGTGGAAAAACTTCCGAAACCGTACGACTTTAATGCATATTATGACGCTGCAGTGGAGACATTGAAAAGTGCATTCACAGAATTCAAAGTACTTGAAAAGAAGGAGAACTATCATATTTACACGGCAAAAATTGATGCAACCGAGGTCAAGCAACTGCAGTGTATTTACATTAACAAACTCGAGGCGTATGTGATCACCTGCACTTCCAATCCGAAGGATTTCGAAAAATTTAAAAACATCTTTTTTGAGGTGACCAAATCGTTTAAATTTAAAGCCAATTAGCATTATGGGGCAAGGCCCCCGCTTCAGGGGCCTGTATTACCCGCATATTAATACTTCCTGGTTTTGATCTCTTTAATTAGCTTGGGGCCGATCTCATCATAACTGTCGATGTCCCCGAAATAAATTGCGCGGACATGCTTATCTCCGACAACAAGAAGCTTGAATTTTTTTTCAGACATGTTTGTTTCTGTATCAAAAATCACATAATAATATAATTCAATCCGATTTTTGCCAGGCTTCTCTGTTTTCCATCCAAAACTTTCTTTCTGCAGGAAACGGTATACTTTTATTTTTTTGGGATCATTTGCCTCAGAAAAATCATCAAAATCTGCTGTATCGATTTTAATATTGTATGTAACTTCCAGCTGTTTGAATATGTCTTTTACCGGGATAGCTTTCATCAGCTTTAATGCATTGTTTTCATCATCCCCTTTACAAACATAGTGGAATTTTTGAAAATAATATTGCCGATCCTGGATTTCCCCCCATTTTTTAGGGGTCCATAGACATGAAGAAACCATCACTGTCGGCAGAAAAATTAAAACTATGTATACAATTGGGCCTATTTTTTGCTTCATGCAAAATCCTTCCTTATCACTTTGACTCGTTTATTAAGGACCATGATGAGAGCTCAAAAAGCCGAGTCAATGAAAAAAGGGGGTAACTGATTACAATTTCCGGCAAATATTTGCAAACACTTCCTGGGCAAACGCCTCGCCATGATAATGGGTTGTTTCCGCAATGATATCCCCGAATGGAACGCCCTTTTCAACAGCAGCCATTACCAGTTTGCTGTACTCTTTAACGGAATCATTCTTAATCTTTTTTTTCATAGTGAACCTCATTTTTATTGATATTACCGCTGATCTCTTTTATTACTTATCGGAAAGAGCGGATAAATCAATGAGGCTCGTGCGGAAGTAGGCAGCTATAATTTTTGTTTCGCGTATTCTCGCAGCACATCAGCGAGGTTTGAAGGGATGGTCTGTTCGAATCCATAATACCCGATCTTCTCATCCTTGTCGCCGTGAAAATCGCTCCCCCCCGACATGAGCAGGTTGTTTCTGAGAGTGATGGTCCTGAAGGCATCAACCTCCGTTGCGCTATGCATTGCAGCGTACACTTCGATGCCGGCAATGCCATGTTCAATGAATTCTGGCAGGATAGATTCGAATTCCTTAAAATTTTTAAAATTGAGGGATATGGGGTGGGCAATTATGGGAATGCCCCCGGCTTCTTTGATGACAGAAACAGCGTCAACGAGAGATATCTTGTCTTTTTTTACATACCCGGGTTTACCTGATACGAGAAACTTTTCAAATATTTCTTTTGTTTTATTTGCATACCCTTTGCGGACAAGCACCCGCGCGAAATGCGGCCTTCCGACTGCACCCCCCTTTGCTTCCTGTTCAACCTCTTCAATAG
>JBFZEZ010000051.1:0-7733 GCA_041306585.1 Spirochaetota bacterium
GTATCTTCACTATAGGCCCGGGCCTGTTTTCAAAAAACTCAAGCACAGTCATGGCAATCGAGTACGGCTCCTCGCCGGTCGAAGACGCTGTGCTCCAGATTCTGATCTCCTTTTTGTCGGATGCCGCCAGTTCGGGGAGACATACGTCGCGCATGAATTCAAAATGTTTATTTTCTCTGAAAAAATCGGTCTTATTGGTGGTTATTGCATTGATAAAATCGAACTTTTCATCGTCAAAGCATTCGATAAGATAATTATAATAATCGGTGAATGATGAAAATTTCAAGGTACGAAGACGCTTTGAAAGCCTCGCTTGCACCAGTGCCTTTTTCATATCAGAGAGCTTTATGCCGGATTCAGTATAGATGAGGTCCTTAAATTTATTGAAATCTTTGTCGTTCAATTCTGCAATATACATGGTAAAGCATACCAGTCCGTTATTCGAAAAGTACGATTCTCCCGGTTCGCTTTTTATTGCGGAACTGGGTATCGATATATTCACCCTCAAGCTTAATAAACTCTGAAGAATCCTCGTTGTTCTGAAGAATCTGTCTGTAAACCATGCCGTCCCTGATGGAAAAATAAATCTTCCTGCGGAATTCTCCGCCCAGATCGATCCTCTCGATATGGATCTTTTCCAGGGTAAAATATTCATGGGCGAACCTGATGTTGCTGTCCGACAGATCGGAAAAATCTTTCAGATTGTTTTTAATATATCCCGCGCCAAAAATTTTTCCTTTAAGATAACGCCGATCTCCACCGATCTTGACGATCTCACCCATAAGATATTCAATGTTTACCACCCCAATGCGCGCGATCTCATCGCTCACGATACCTTCGGTTCCAATGGCTCCCGGGACAATAAAATGCCCCATACCGCCGATTCCCCGGACCGGATCATATAGACATAGTACGACACACGAACCGGTAACCGTTCCAAGCATGCAGTCTTCATTGGTAGCGAAATAATCCCCTGGATAAAGAATATAGAGGGGTTTATCGAATTTGTTGCTCTGCGTTTTTATCATTAAGGGTGACTCTGCCTTCTACCAGGTGCTTTATTAACGTTTTTTCGTTTCATTATCGAAGCTTCTGAGTTCATCAGAGCTCAGAATTCTTTCAACATCGAGTATGATGATCAACTGATCCTCTTTCTGCCCGATACCCTCAATAAAGTCGGTCTCAATTTTTGCGCTGAAGTGCGGTGTATCCTGTATGCCCTTGATGGGAATGCTGAGTACATCTGAAACAGCGTCAATTATCATCCCCACCAGCCTGTCCTTCACTTCCACGATGATGATGACTGTGAAATTATCATAGTCCTTTTCAGCCATGTTGAATTTCAACCGCATGTCAATGACCGGAACAACGGCCCCCCTAAGGTTTATCACGCCTCTCATATAGAAAAGGGTGTTGGGAACATGGGTGATCTGGGTCATCCCGATGATCTCCTGTACCTTCAGCACAGAGACGCCATATGTTTCTTCACCGATAAGGAACGTAACGTATTGTTTCTCCTCCTCGGCAACATTTATCTCATTTACATCATTGACTTTTAAATTCTGCATATTGTTCTCCTACTTTAAAAATCTCTGAACAACGTTGACAAGATCCGTGGGTTGAAATGGCTTGACGATCCAACCGGATGCCCCGGCCTCTTTCCCCTGCTTTATCTTGTCCTCTTCCGATTCGGTCGTCAGTACTATTATCGGCGTAAATTTATCGCCCTTCCTGAACTCATTGATGAATGTTATCCCGTCCATGACCGGCATGTTGATGTCGCACACGAGGAGAGCCGTATCGTCACCCTTATCTTTGAGGGTTTTTATCTTTTGAAGTGCATCTGATCCGTTTTCGGCATGCATAATCGGAAATCCCAGTCCTTTGATTGCGAATTCAACGCTTGCCCGGACCGTTGGTGAATCATCGATGATAACGATTTGTTTCCCCATTTTCTAAAAACCTCCCCAAAATTATGTCTTCAAACCGCAGATCTGCATCTGGAATTTAACCGTATCAGACACGCCTTTCAGCTTCAAAGCCTTTCCCCTCTTGCGTGCGACCCTCCCGGCGGAGAGAATAACCTGAACAAGCGAGAGGTCTATCCGTTTGACCTTCGAAAAATCAACAATGACCTCATTGTTCGCATCCATTTCCTTCCTGATGGATCCATGGAATTCCTTGATCTTTTTAATGCCAATATCCTCATCAAGAATAATCATATAATGTCTCCTTTGATGGTACGATAAATCTCCTCAATGAGACCGTGAATGTCGATAATGAGCGCAACCTTCCCGTCGCCGAGTATCGCCGCTCCTGACACTGCCCTACTCCGGGTGATATACGTGTCCAGGCTCTTGATGACAATCTGCTGCTGACCGAGCAGGTCATCGATGAGGAGGCCAACGCGATCATTGCCCGACTCGACTATGACAACCAGCCCATCCCATGGGTTCTGGTGAATTCCTTCAACACCGAAGAGTTCATACATCCTGATCAGGGAAACATATTCGCCGCGCACCAGGATGACTTCACCTTTCCCTTCGATGGTTTTCACTTCCTCTTTTTTGGGCTGCATCGATTCAACAATTGAAAGGAGTGGTATTATATACGTATAATTACCGATGCTGACTAGCATGCCGTCTATAATCGCCAGGGTAAGCGGGAGTTTGATCCTCATCATGGTCCCTTTCCCTTTTTCCGTTTTAATTTCAACCATACCCCGCAGTCCCTCGATATTGGTTTTGACAACATCCATACCGACACCGCGGCCCGAGAGATCTCCTACTTTTTCGGCAGTGGAGAAACCCGGCTGAAAGAGGAACTGGAGTAACCGCTCCCGTGTCACATCCTCATCCTTGTTAAGAAAACCCATTTTCTCTGCTTTTTTCCTGACCTTATCGAGGTCTATGCCATTGCCATCGTCGCTGATTTCAATATATATGTTCCCTTCCTGATGATATGCACGAAGGGTAAGGGTGCCAGTTTTTGGTTTCCCCGCGGAAAAACGAATTTCAGGGGTCTCTATGCCATGATCTATAGAATTGCGTATCATATGCTTAAGGGGATCGCTGATGCGCTCAATAACCGTTTTATCGAGCTCCGTCTCCCCTCCTTCAATGACTATTTTGATATCCTTCCCGATTACCTGCGCACTATCGCGTACAAAACGCCGAAACTGCTCGAATGTCGGACCTATAGGAATCATGCGTATTGACATGATCTGTTCCTGAAACTCGCGGGTTGTTCTATCGAGACCATACAGTGCATTTTTCAGACGGAATCCCATCTCATCGTCAAGTTCATCGGCGATACCAGCGAGTCCGGCCTGACCGATAACTATTTCACCCAGGAGGTTAAGGAGGTTATCGAGACGGTTGGTGTCCACCCTGATCGTATTATGTTCAATCTTTCGTTTAAGTTCTTCCTGTTCCCTGAGGGCCTCATCCACTTCATTCTCGGTGGCATATCCCTTTTTAACGAGGAGATTGCCAATTTTACTCCGCTGGGTATCCTGAAATTCAACGACCTCTTCCAGTTCTGTTTCGCTGATTATCCCTTTATCGAGAAGGATCTCACCAATCTTTTTCTCCTGATGATACACCTTGCCTTCTTTCTTTTCGTAGAATGCATCGGTAATATCTTCAATAACGATATGATTATCTTCAGCGACAAAAATGAATACATCGTGGAGCTTGCTCACTGGCTTGGATGTTTTTATAACCAGGTCCCAGCCCAGATAACATTTTTCAGGATTAAGTAGATCGAGTTCCGGAAGCTTATCCTTGAATACACCCTTAATTATGAGGGTCCCGAGTGAAAGAAGATCCTCTATTATGGCCAGCGGATCAATCCCGGTTTCAAAAATATCATCTTTAAAATAAGCACGGATCCTGAAGTATTTATATTCTGATTGTATGTGCCCATCTTCCGTGGTGGCGATCTCCTGCGGCTGCTGGGAGACTACAGGGGTCATGTCGGTGTTTTTCACGGTTTCGGTCCCCTTGCAATCAGCGATCCTTTTAACAAGCGTCTGCAATAGCCGCTCTGATTTGACAGAATCCCGATCTGAATCGAAAATAGCAGCCTTGACCCAGTCAATACTGTTTAATATGAGATCAACCAGCTTATTGTTTACAACAAGAGTGCCGGAACGCACGTCATCAAAAAGATTCTCCAGTTTGTGGGTAAAATCATATATAGCCTTAAATCCAGCTATACCGGAACTCCCCTTGAGAGTATGAATGTACCTGAAGACTCTATTGATTGTCTCCTGATCCCCTGCGCGTTCTTCAAGTTGTACAATCTCAGACTCAAGGTTTGTTAATATCTCCCTGGCTTCATTCAGGAATATTTCACGGATGCCGGCTTCCCCCATAGATTAGGCTCCCCCTTTCCATATCATTGTAAAAAATATTTTTTTGTGGCTGATTTATAAAACGATTATGTTATTTATTATAATGCAAAAATTTGAAATGTCAATAAATAAAAAATCTGACTATTGAAAGAAGTTCAATTTCAAAATTCACATTAAAAAAATTAGCACATTCGTATCTGAAATGTCACATAATTCGAACCTCACCTCTGTCATTCCCGCACAGGCTGGAATCTAACTTTTGTAATGGATATTGGAAAAAAAAAATGTTATTATGAGATCAAATCAAATTCAAAAGATTAAAAAACCAAAAAAACAAACATATTGCAGGTTTTTAATTGACGCGGCGGTTTTTTTGATATATACATAACAATCAGGATACTATACCGGTGAGGATCATTCCATGAAAAAAAGCAAAAATGCGCCCAAGAGCATTCTAATTGTCGAAGACGATAAAACATCCGTTATTCTCCTCGAAAAGCTTCTAAAAAATTACGGGTATTCCGTGGCTGATATCGTTGAGACCGGGGAAGATGCCCTGGTAAAAGCCGGTACTATTGAGCCCGATCTGATATTAATGGATATAACCCTCAAGGGTAAACTCGATGGAATTGAAGCCGCAGCTGAAATAAGCAATAAATATCATATCCCAATTGTTTTCATGACCGCGAATACCGATGATTCCACTATTGAGCGGGCAAAAGTGACCATGCCATATGGATATATATTGAAACCGTACGACAAAAACATGCTCTATGCAACTATAGAGATGGCCCTGTATAAGTTTAATACAGAAGGGATGCTCATTGAAAGTGAAAAGCGGAATCGTGACATCCTTTCAAGCATACCGGATGTCATGTTCACCCTGGATGAAGAAGGAAATTTTTTGCATGAGGTTGAGGCGGATATCGCACAGCGCATATGGCCAAAAAAAGTATCAGAGGTCGCGCTGCCTCAAATAAAAAAAGCGATTGATTCCGGCAATGAAACGACGTTCGAATACACCCTGAAAAAGTCAGATAGCAAGTGTTATTTTGAAGCGCGCATACTCGTAAGCGCCGACAACCGGGTTCTGGTAATCGTACGCGACATTACCGGAAGAAAACATGCCGAGCTCGAACTGCAGGATTACAAACAAAAGCTGGAGGAACTCGTTGAAAAGCGTACTTTTGAACTCAACACAGCAAACAAAAGCCTCGAGAGTGAATCGACCCTCAGAATGAAAATGGGGGAGAATCTCAAAATTTTCAGCCATGCAATTGAACAGAGTCCGAACATGGTCGTCTTCCTTGATAAACATGGTACAATTGAATATGTCAACAGGAAATTTTCAGAAATTTCCGGCTATTCCCCCGATGAAGTTGTTGAAACCGTTGTGAGCAAGCAAGGGAACAAAGTGATCCCGGAGCCTGAAATATGGAATAGCATCATCAGCGTCAAGAAATGGGATGGGGAAATATACAACGTCAACAAGAAGGGGGACCTGTATTACCTGCGGGCATATGTTACTTTTATTAAAGGAGAAGACAGCAGGATATCCCATTACATCCTCGTTGCTGAAGACATAACACGTATAAAAAAAGAGAAAATGGCCATCGAGAATGTGAAAGAGTCGATCGACAAATCCCGATCCGAAAAACTCGATCTGGAACTGGACTGGAGGGAGTGGAAAGAAAAAATGCTTTCGAGGAACGTATCCCGAACTGACAAGTCTCTTTTCAGAAACATCAATAACAGCTTCACTCAAGGGGCCGGGTTCGGCACACTGATATCACTCCTTGAAATGCTGCGCACAGATTCGGAAGTGACCGGCGATAAGTATATCGTCGATCGCAAGATATTCGAACTCATCCTTGAAAACGTCACCATATCCCAAAATGCGTTTAAAACGTTTTCCAATATCGACTGGATCATATCAAATGATTTTGATCTGAAAAAAGTGGCCGTTTCTGAATGTTATGACCTTATTAAAGCAGTTGTCAATGATGCGAGCGCTCTTTCAACCATTCACGATCAAAAAATAATTTTCGGAGAGATCCCGACAGGTCACAAAAATGTTTTTGTTACTATCAGCAGGGAATTTCTTTACAAGGCGCTGTATGAGGTGGTCGTCAACGCATTGAAATTTTCAAAATATAACGCTAGTGTCCTTATATTGATCTCGATCGTCAATCGTTATATGATTATTTCTATTATAAACGAACCCGAGAAAAGTGACGATGGTATAGTCGGCATACCGACAGAATATGAAAAAGTTGTATTCGAACCATTTTATCGACTTACAAAAAACGTGTATGAACAATATAAAACCCTCGACTTTGGACTGGGACTTACCCTTGTTGAAAAGATTATCAGCAAGCACGGTGGCGAGGTAATCATAGAAAATATTAAAGACCATTCCAATCTCAGACATGAACCGCAGGTCAAAGTGAACCTGTCGATATCCCTGCCGATCAACATGAAGACATGAAATACGTTTTTTCAGGCTAATGGCAATGCGATGGTGAAATTCACCTTCACTACTGGCTCTTTTGCGATGTCTGAAAGGTCCTTAATGTTCGATACATTGATAGTACCCTTTAATTTTTCAACGACTTTTTCCACCAGTGTCAGGCCCAGGCCAAAATCAACCGTGCCGTAATCCTCGTATACCGTACTGTCCATCCTGAAAAATGGCTCGAAAATGAGGTTCTCGTATTCCTGCGGAATCCCCATAAAACCGCGGTCGGTCTTGCGTGCGGTATTGATGATGGAGATATGCATCTCCGTGTCGGTATTGCTCATCAAGACATAAATTTCCGTATTGTTCTTTGAAAATTTGAGGGCATTGATAATGAGCTCTTTCAGGGCTTTCTTAAAAAAATCGTTATTCATGTCGATGTGCAGGCCGCTGAATATCTGTTTTTTTTCGCTGATGAGGATGCGCTGGTTCTTGATCTTTTCAAGCTCCACGAGCTCACCAACGATCTCCTGAACAAGGGTATGAATATCGGCGATAGCCATCCTTTTAAACTTGAACTCGGCCCCCATGATCTGGTGTATCTCCGAAAACACATTGAGCGCACGCTCAGCGAGGTTTGCGCTCTGCTTTATGGTATTAAAAATCTGGGCATCTATTTGATACTCGCCGTTTTTTTCGGTGGTTGATTGGGATATCAGGCGGATCAAAGTAAGCAATGTCCCGAATCCCGCCCCTTGATTAAAGTTGGTGTGCAGACTTTTGAAAAGCGCCTTGTCGATGCGGTCATAATCCCTTTTAATAAGGCTATCACTCCAGTTTTGCCAGTCGAGCTTGGTCTGGAGATTTATGATCTTTTCCTTTTCGAGGATGCTGGTATGCCGTTTCAACTGGGCGGTT
>JBFZEZ010000052.1:0-3434 GCA_041306585.1 Spirochaetota bacterium
AAACAGCGCTCATCCATGGGTATCGCGATACTCGGCGGGATGATTGTATCGACCCTGATCACGCTTATTCTTGTTCCCGCGATATTCGAGTATGTAGATATTTTCCGTGAGTTCATCGAAAAGAAATTGCGTCCTTCATCCAAGAAGGAATATTTCAAGGAAGAGAGGATAGGGGCGATTGATGATCCGAATTACACGAAGGAGCTGCTGGAAGAGTCCGGGGCGATAACGTTGAAGAAAGGGAAGGGGATGACTATTATAAAGAAGGGGAAGTGAGTCAATATCGCTGATCGTTTACTTTCTGGATGGTACCATTCTATTGTAGAAATTTATGTTAGATTCATCATGATATGCAGGCAATGAAGACACCACACGGGCGTCTGCTACTCGGGAGGCCCATCCAGTCCGTCGATTATCTGCTGTTCGTCGTATTCCATGCCAAGCATAATATGCAGACTGCCAATGATTTTAACCGCACCTTCCCTGGCGGATAGCGAGGCATAATCGACCGAGTTCAACCCGAAGATGATCCTTTCGATTACAGGGCCGATTCCGGGGCACTGGATTTTGACTGCGCAGTAGATGTCTCTTTTCTGACTGTTGAAATTTAACCGCACCAGCTCGGTATGCTGTTCATTCTGGTATCCGAACGAGGCTTCAATTGTAATGACTATGTGGGTTTCGTCATGCTGGTAATAGTGGACTTTTTTTAATTTCAGGTTCATGGTGGCATTCTCAATCGTTTGGTGAAATCTCTTCTACAAGGGCCGAGAAGAGTGTAATGACGTCCGTGTTCGCCTTGCGGAGTTTCCCCGAAAGCTGACTTGCTATAGCTCGTGTTATTTTAATCCCAAGTTCGGGATTCTCATCCCCGAATTTAATGAAATCATCCCGATTGATGACGAGGCACGGGCATTCCGTTTTGGCAACAACAGAGGCTGAGCGCATGTCATTGTCGATCATGGCAAGTTCCCCGACCGATATTCCCCCCATGTCCGCATTAAGGGTCGTGACTACGTATTTTTCATCCTGCAGGGTTTTTTTAACGATATCGAGTTCACCTCTCATTATAATGTAGAGCTCATCCCCGTACTCACCTTCTTTGATTATGCTCTTTCCTTTTGAGAAGGTTTTTTCCTTGCACATGTTGGCGATTTTTTTTATAACCTCGTCATTATCATGGAACATCTTGAAGTACGAGACCTTCTTCAGCTGGTTGAGTATCTCCGGTTTATCAGCTATGCTCATGAGCGTGTTCTTCCTTCAATAATAATTGCCTTGCTGTGCTTTTTGACAACATAGTCCGGCAGTGGATTGATAACGGGCTGATTGGCCTGCAGGGTTTTGACGATCTTCAGACTGTCAACGAGTTTCGATATATCCGGTGTTTTCTGGGCCTCTTCGATCGCCTCTTTTTTCCGCACATAAAAGTTTCCGGTGTTTTCCAGTATGCCGATAAGGATGTTTGCTCCGTCCTTGTGGAAATGTTCCAGGAGGTCGCTGTACTTTTTCCCAATGAATGACGTGGGAATTTCCCGGGTATTGATGGCGACCGGCGCGTGGACATCGAGTAGTTCGCTGATAACATGGGAAATGCCGCTTCCGGCAGAGGCATTGGCGATGAGAGAACGATTATATTCACTCGAAAGGATTATCTCGTCGCAGTTGGCAGAACTCAAATACCTTTCAAATTTTGAGTCGAGCAGCTCTGCAGCTGCATAAATGTGCTTCGATATCGACTTGATTGTAATGATGGTCATGACCGTCCGTGAGTCAATCTCCTGCACCGAACCCTGCACCAGGCGGTCGGCGAGCACAAGGACTTTTTTTGCCTCTTTCAGGTTTGCGCGGTGAAGGACGCGTTCATCGATGTAATCACCGTGGATGAAGCTGATTTGGGAAAATTCGCTGTCCGACTTGATGTTCTCGATATCATCGGGTGATGCCGTGTTAATGAGGACTATTTCCGAGGCGAGGAAGCTTTTATTTTTTCCGATAATGTCACGTAAGAACAGCCCCATCTCCCGTTTCCACCCGCAGATGATAAAATGGTTTTTCATTTTAATATCTTTCAAGCCCCGTTCCTCCTTTAATTGCCGCTCGACAAGGGAAGAGGCGATGTTACCGGTGATGACGCCGATTAGGGAAACCCCGAAGAACATAAGGAAGATGCCGATAAGCCTGCCGGCCTTCGAGACCGGAAAATAGTCCCCGTAGCCGACCGTTGATGAGGTAACGAACGTCCACCATATCCCTTCTTCAAGCCTTTTTATATTACTCGGCTTGTCCACTTTTTGGCCCTTGTCGTCATAGGTGTAGCCGACGGCATTTTTTTCAATAAGATAAATTGAAATCCCCGCTGAGATGAATACAGTAAAGGCAATGACAAGGAGCTTGAAAGCAAAGCTCCTCCCCAATTTTATCATCAGGCTTTTTGTGATTTTACGGAAGGAAATTTTATTCAAAATTTGTTTAATCATCTTCAGCTTTAATCATTAATACATTTACTGAACGCACTATACATTGTTTTCTAAGCATCTGTCATACCCGTGCAGTGGAAAATCTGTCTTTTCACTGGATACGGACTAAAAGCAAAATCTTTTGGATATATATGATGTATATATAGAAGAATCGTATAGTTTTAATGGAAAGTTTAATATTAATTTTTTTGAGGAGGCTCTGACCCTGTTTCCCCTGGTTCCTTGATCTATGCGTTTCATCTATCATATGGGCGATAATGTGGTTTTGTGAAAAAAAATTACTGCCGGTTTTGGAGAATTTTTTCAAGCATGATGTTAAGCTCTTCAAAGCTGAATGGCTTCGCTATGGCGCCAATAAAACCATATTTCTGATAATTTATCATTATATCCTCATTCGGCTTACCGCTGGTGACAATGGCCATGATTGACGGATCTATCGTTTTTAAGCTCTGCATGGCTTCACGTGCGCCTAATCCGTGGGGTACCGTTAGGTCCATGATAACCAGGTTAAAGGGATGCCCCGCATGCATACTCTCCTCATATTGTTTTACAGCGCTTGCCCCGTCTTTTGTGCAGGTGACTTCGTATTCCAGGTGGCTGAGCATTTTTCTGGATACATCCAGGATGATTTCTTCATCATCCATTATTAATATTTTACCGCGTTTGCTCATAATGCTGTATTACTGAAGATGCAGAACTTTTATGATTTCCATAAACTGAAAAGTTTTGATAATTAAAAATTCTTACAGTATTGAGGGTCAATGTCAAATGCTTTATTAAATCATAATAATTTTTTTAGCTTTTTATAAATAAAATTCAGTCCTTCGGTATTGAGGTGTATTTCATCGATGACATATGCATTGACGTCAATCCCGGGATCGATCGGATCGATGACAGTCACATTGGTGAATTTTTTCGCGGTTTCCCTGTAAATGGTATTAAAAAGTTCAATAT
>JBFZEZ010000053.1:0-6181 GCA_041306585.1 Spirochaetota bacterium
TTACTCATTTAATGTTGTCCCGGGAACAAATTTCAAAGCAGTAATAACAGGCAATAATGATGCTGATCTTTATATACGATATGGGTCCGCACCGACACAGCAAGCTTATGACTGCAGGCCCTTTAAGAGCGGATCAAGTGAGACCTGTGAAGGGACGGTCCCCGGCGCTATAGATAAAGCATATGTAATGGTTGTGGGTTATCAGGCATCAACCTATAACTTATCTGTTACATATACAAAAGCAGGGGACAATCCGGATGATCCTGTCGATCCGGGCATTCCCACAGAAAAAGTTGCCGAGTATACATCGCAAACAATTACAATAAATGGATATCAGTATTATCAGCCGGTTCCAGTGATTCAAGGGACAACGTTACATGTTACAATGTCTGGCGCTGGAAATGGCGATTTATATGTCAGATATAACGCTGCTCCGACAAAGTCCAGTTATGATGCCATTTCGAACCTTGGCGACTCGAATGAATCAGTTTCTTCAGTTGTACCGGCTGGTGTTACCAAGGCATATGTGATGGTGTTTGCATCCAGTGATGCCGCCTATGATTTAAAAATTGAACACACCCAGGATACAGCATTGGACCTTATAAATAATTATACGGACCAATCGGTAGCTGTAGGGCTGAATAATTACTATGGACCATTTGATATAATCCCGGGAAAATCGTATTCAGCTGCAATTACAGGCTCAGGGGACGCTGACCTTTATACGAGCCATACCTCTAAGCCGGATAAAAACAATTATCTGTGCAGGCCATATTTGGGCACTTCCAATGAAGAATGTACAACCAGCTCGGTCCCTGCCGGCACGAGCAAATTGTATATCATGGTAAATGGATATAGAGCTTCTGCGTATACATTAACTGTCAGTATTAAAAATTAATTAAATTAATGTATATCTTGTCGATAAAAGAGGGGCCGGAATTTCCGGCCCCTCTTTTTATTTTTTATTATATTGTGCGTACAGAAAAACTTCATAAAGGTGGGCAATAAAACAGAAACACCTGTCAACGCGGACCCATTACAAAATCCTGATTGTCTCTGTCAGGGTATATATTTTTTCAATATAATCCTTCGCCGGTTTCTCCCAGAAAGAAACCGAATTTTCCGCGTTTTTACGCGCCTTGTAAAGAATGTCTTCGCTGTTATTCCTGAAAAACGCACTGACACGCTCCATGGCGTCATAAAACGACCACGGAGTGTAGTCGGTAAACAGGAACCCGTTCCCCTCGACTTCATCACCCTTGGGGCGCACCGGAAAAACGGTATCGCGCAGACCGCCGGTTGCGCGTGCAACAACAAGGCACCCTGCCGCAAACGCCTCAAGCTGCGATATCCCCCCCGGTTCATGCATTGACGGCATGAGAAAAACATCGGATGAAAGCAGCGGGACCGCGACTTCCTGAAAACCAAAATTTACGTCGAGCTGGCCTGGATAATACTGTGACAGGAGATAAAGACCATGCGCTAATTCATCTCCCTTCTTGTCCCCCCAGGAAATCGCCCCCCCGATGATCCCCTGAAAGTTGAGATTTTTCATGATCCCCTCGGAAGATTCAAGCAAAAGTTGATATCCCTTCTGTTCCGATATGCGGTGGATGAAAGTGAATAAAATAATGTCAGGATCGACAGCGAGCCGCCGTTCGAGCTGAAGCATCAGCTTGTTGCGCATACGCGTTACAATATACCGCCGTTTTTCATCTGCGATGGTGTCCACGAGATCAGGGGCTTCGAGGAGTTCCGGGTAACGCTTCTCGATCTTTCTAAAAAGCTCCTTGTTCTTCCGGATATGCTCCATGAGCAACGGGAGGTTCCTTTCGACAAAACCTGAATTTTTAAAACGCTCGTTCAGTTTCTCCCTGAAATCCATTCCAATGGCATTGCTTATCCCGATGACATTATGCAGAATGGCCTCCAGCCCGTCGCACGCGTACTCAATCTGCCGCGCGTAGCTCGGGCTTACGGTTATTGTCCTGTCGGCAAAACGTATACCTACTGCCATGCAGTTGATTTTGTCCCCGTGGTGCGGATCGGCAAAATCCCCGGCCCTCCATGGGGGGAGGTTGAAAAAATTATACAGATCGAATTCATTCTCCCAGCGATGGTATGAATCAAAATACTGCCACCCGCCGTTATGAACGATGTGGAGAAAGGTATTCTTTCGGAAAACATTGCTGTTCATATAATACGAATCGGCCCGCACAATGCCGTTAAATAATCCCGCATATGCGTCGTTTGTAAAAGTATATCGCGGCGTTATATTAAAAGTCATGATAAGCTCTGCGCACGCCCGAGCGAAGGCGATCCTGCGCCGCATTTTTTCCGCCCCGGTATATCCCCAATAGAGGCCGTCGAAAAATTCATAATGGTCGAGAAGATAATAATGAACGCCGTCAACGAGGGCATAGTGTACGCCGACTTCATAACTATGATTCATGATCATGAAGCGGACATTTTTCCCCGTGTAGGTGACATTGTATTTCTTTACGGAATCGTGCATGTGCTTCATCGCCTTTTCATCGCCGTTTTTATAAAACCCGGTGATGACATGGACCTCCTCCCCGAGCCGGACAAGCTCGCGCGGGAGTTCATAGACGACATTGGCCAGGCCGCCGCTTTTTGAAAAGGGTTCCGCCTCGGCCGACATAAAGACAAGCGGCCCCCGCTGATTATGTTCAATAAGTATCTCGCCGAGCTCCCTGAGGACCGCGTCGCTGTCAGCAGCCAGCGCACGCGCATACTTGACGATTGTTTTCCCTTCGACGATCCTGTTCTTGTACAGATAAAATGCCGCCCGTTTTAAACCGAGGACAAGGGTCGTCTTTTCCCCTTCCCAGAACATCGGCACGAATTTTTTCTTGATGTAGTCAAGAATGTCGCTGTAATTGGAAGCATGCTTCATTATTTCGGAAAATGCAAAATTTGAAAATATTTTATCCATGGCAGCCAGGGAACAGAGCCTGTGAAAAGAATCCTTCAGGATCTCCTGTTGAAACTCCGTTGCATCAATCAGGTCGAGGCGGAGCATCTTTACGCGGTCGGTGTAGGGAACAATGGTATTAATGCGCGAAATCTTAAGTTCGCTCCCCTTGAAGTAATTATAAATATTCGTGACACCTGAGTAAAGGGGATCGGAGAGCTTGTAATACCCGTCATCAGGAATGGGGAGGACGGGATTATCGAACTGGATCGATACCCCCTGGTTCGAATCGGAAAAATTGAAAACACCAATAGACATGCTCTCCCCTACGAACTTGATTGCCGCTGCAGCGATGTGATTGTTCGCCCAGACGAGATATCCCTTTCCCTTCGATTCGCGGTGAAATTTGTACCATTCCTGGTAAAACAGTTCCAGGCTCCTATGAGCCGCGTATTCAAACTGGTTCCAGTTGACGTAAATATTGTCAAGAAATACCTTCCATCCCTCCCCCTCGGCGCTCCCCTCATAATCCATGATGATCCGGGACATGAAGCATGACAGCCCGACCGCCGCCCTGAGCCCGCGGTGTCCGAAGGTATTGAGCGCCCTGCGTTCATCGTGGTTCCCCAGGATGCCGAGAAGCTCCGTCCCCTCCGGAAGTGAAGACGGGAAATAATTATCGTACACATGATAGATTTCGCGGACGTCGGTCTTGCCGTGGATTATGTTTTCGCAGATTTTAAACATCGCCGAGTTATAAGGGATCAGCCCGGTTCTTGTAAGAAAGCGCTCATGCCCCCAGTAACATTCCGCGATGTGAATAAAATAGGTCTTCTTTTTCTCAGCAAGTTTTCGCTGAATCCGGAGCATCAGAAAATAATGGAGCGGTACCGAGATGATATCACGGCACGCCGAATCGTAATAACTTGTCGTGATGAAGTGGCTGTCCTCGCGGTCGTTGACGATAATGTTCCCTTCTACCATTTCTTCATGTGAACGCTTCCTGTCATAAACATACAGGTAGTTGTTCTTCTTCATCATGATCGGGACCGCGTGCGCAGAGTCAAACCTGATGCCGTCAATGTCAAACTTCTCGATCAAGGTCTCGACTGAAGAGGCGAGCCACTCCCATATCTCGAATTTGCGGTAGTTCAGGAGCTTCCCGTCATTCCACGAACCATAACGGCCGTCTGTCGAAGCGCGCTGGACAAGCTGCCCGTCGTGACCGTAGGTAAGGACCACGAGGTCGTCCTTAAGGTGGTCGCTCCTGCGATTGATGTGGGGGATGATGTCGACGATAATTTTTATTCCCAGGGTATGGGCCTTTTCAACGAGCTCCTTAAATTCGAGCTCACCCCCAAGGGATGGTTCTATCTCAATCAGGCTCATCGGTGAAAATGGAGACGGCGATGAGGCCTCCGGGGCCCAGTCCTCATGGTTGCTCCCCCGTTTCTGCACCCCGAGGAGGTAGAGCGCCGTCAAATTATACCTGCTCTTGATCTGCTCAAGATGGACTGTAATATCGGAAAAACGCCCAAGGCGTATAACCTGCCCGTTTTCATTGTAGAGGAGTCCAGGATGGCCGCTGCCGTCGTACCAATAGGCCCTGGTGTGACCGTGGATATCGACAAAAACCTCGATGATGAGCTCACCCGTAAGATCGGGGAGCACATTCACCCTGCCGCTTGAGCCTGACTGCACGATCCAGTCAAAATTCTTGATCTTCTTTTTTATAACGATAAAATCATAATGACCATAATCATTAAAAGTATACACCGCAGCATAATGCCCTGTGCGCTCGTCATATTCGAGGGGGACGTCTTCAAACACGATGTCCTTCTCGAGAAAAATCTCATCCTTGCAACTGTTCGCATAGATCCTCAAATAATATTCCCCTTTCTCCTCTGGGAGCTGAAAGGCGAACTCATAGTTCTCCCCAATGCTTACATTTATAAACCTGGTGGCCAGGGGGGCATCAAATTCCTTGGGGGCGAAAAGCCGTTCGAGAAGCAAATTTGCCCTGTTGCGGATTTCATGGATATCATGCCCCGATGCCGCAACAAGGATTCGGATGACCTCGTGCATGGACTCCCGGTCGTCCCCGCGCTTATATCTGCGGGCCAGGCGTTCAAGCCCCATAATGGCTTTCATGGTGGTATCGTAATCAAAATTAAGTTCATCCCCGGGGACACGCGCATCAAGATCGCGTATAAATGTCTTCCGATTTGCATCGGTAAATGGGCGTTCGCGCTTGACCTCTACCTCTTTTTTCTCCTCTTCAAGTTCGAACTGGCTGGCATTTTTTATGACTTCATCAACCAGGTAATTGAGCGAGATGGAAACTTCCGGGGGGAATACGGTGGAGTGGGTATAACCGGTCTCACACGCCCGCTCCTCAACCAGAAGCAGGTGTTTAAACGCCTCGAAAAGTTCAGTGGTCCCTTTTCTCTGTTCCGCAATCAGGGCGTCGAAAATCTTGAGGCCCAGATAAATACTGGGGATCTCCGCCCAGGGAGGCCCGGAACCGACGCTGGCAATAACCGTCGTTTCCCGCGATATATGATAGAGCGTCAGTTCATTGGGGAGCTCTTTGACAACAACGATGCGCCGGTCAATGATGCTTGTGAGCGGTCCTCCGGCCACAGCCCTGTGCATGATGGCAATCGCCCCGACAATCCGTGATGCAAGCCTGGTATCGCTAAAAAGACGGGTCCGCCTGTTCTGGTCCCCGCCTGCTATCGAGTCAAGGATCCTGTTTTTAATCCCTATCATGAGTTCCCGGTACTGCTCGATCGGGTCCCCAACCTTTAGCTGCTGAATGATATAACGATCAATGTAAAAATCATAACAGCGTCCTTCATCAAAGGCTCGAGCTATGTTATCCTTGACCATCCTGTCGGAAATTAGGTGCTCGTCAGTGACCCTGAACCTGCACAAACTGCTGGAAATGCTTCTATCCAAGTGTATTCCCCAAATTATGTTTGAATGGTATGTATCTTCCCGAAATGATCACTTCTTATGAACGGAATCCGTCATCATATGGGCCTCTTGATCAGGACAATATTGAAGTGCTAAGCAGGAGATGAATTAGTATTACACTAATCTTATTGTCACGTCAATACAAAAATGAAATATCAACTATTGTTAAAAAAAAGTAATTACCCATTTCCGCGGGTGATCATTCATTCAGCGACCGGACTGTTACCCCTTAAAATGACCTGTTAGAAAAAAACAAAATCTATGCAA
>JBFZEZ010000054.1:0-5393 GCA_041306585.1 Spirochaetota bacterium
TTGATTCGTTGAATCCTTGCATTCTTTGCTTCTGCTGCTGCATTTGTTACTTTTGAAATTATTGCATTCAAAAGGCCCCACAAATATTTCTTCACCATACGACCGACTTTTTGAACTGGCGCAAGACGGCACCGGCTGGTCCATGACAATAGACTAAGCCACGCTTTTTCTGCGCTGCCTCGATATGAAAAATTCCAAAGTTGAGACGCCACTTCTATGATCGCCCAAGCACGAGCGGTCTTTAATGTTGAACGAGTCAGTATCATAAAATCACGACGTGAACGATTATCCGTTCTATTGGAATTCCTTAACCATTTGTGTTTCGTCCCAGTCAATCGACTTCTACCCTTAATTTTAGGAAGTAACCGATGCTCTTCTGCGCGAACTTTATCCACTTTTTAAGCCATTTCTCAATGGTTTCTGCCTTCCGGTCATCGAGTATGTCCAAAACAATATCATGATCCCTATCAATAAGCATAGTAACATATTCATGCCGTTTTTGGTAAGATGTCTCATCAATGGATATGTTTTTTAAAGGCTTCGCTTTTCTTCGTTGGAGACCGCGTTCAACTGCTCGCTCTTGAATTCCCGCCACTCTATCCCATGAGAGACCACAAAGATCAGCGACAGCACTTATTGATGCTTCTTTGAGCCAATTGATAACAAGCGCCTCGAACATAGCGGTGAAATGCGACTTTGATTCAGCCCACGGAACAGATATCTGCTTCACTCCATGCTCTTTGCACTTTACACGAGGAACATCACATTCAATGATGGTTTGCATCTGACATGTATCCAGGTGACGCCACCTACGTTTATTGTGATCATATCGTTCGGTATCTTTCCCGCAGTCTGGACATTGACATGGCTGAGTTTTATCATACTCGACCCTGATCGTAACTGTTTTCTTAGGGATTTCAAGAATAACATCCGAGACCATCCACGGAGTCTTGATTCCCAATACATTCTGATATAGTTCTTTATCTTCCATAATGCGTCATTATCCCCTGTAATCCACCCACTGTAAAGCCGGAAGCGCCAAATTTTTCAATGCTTTTTTAATGGCAAAACAATATCTTCGGTGATCGTTAAATCAAGAGCATGAGTAATTGAAATTAACCGCGACATACTTACTGAAGCATAATCGGTTTCTTCAACCAAATCATCAATCTGACTTTTTATGGCATCTTTTTGTGCTTTTATTAAAGCAGGATGGATATCAGATTTAGCTTTTTTCCCAAAACTTGTAAATGTATCATGAAATTTTTTCAATTGTGCTTTTGATATTTTGTATTGTCTTTCGTTTTTAATCATAGTGAACCTCGCAAAGATAAAGGAGATTATACCCTTCGGGTTTCCGGTTAATTTATCAATTTGGAAAAAATCGACAAAAAGCTTTCCGGTCATCCCTTCCGGAATTTCAGCAGGAAAAAGATCCCCATGATATTCTTCTTTCATTCTGAAAAAAATTGCTCTGAGCCAGAAATGAGCCAGAAAAATCGGTGCTCTGAGCTATCGATTAGCCAAAAAACAAAACCAATGAGTCGTTTTCCCATACATCCATAGGGGATTTGCCTATAAAAATAATATCATTTTAACTATGCCTATATACTAACCTGCCCCATTGCATTTAAATCTGAAATGGGTATAGTACTGCCTGTTTTCATTGCAATCATATATTCAAGATTGATGAACTATGATCAATAGTGAACTCACAGAATGCACAAACAAGCTGATCACCCCTGAACGAGCAGCTTTTGTACTTCAATCTCGGGGCAGGGCATTTCCTCAGGGAAATGTCTTGTTCCTGGATTCTTTTTTAACTTTGACCCAGGTCTGTCATGAACTTCCCTAAGGGAAGGTTTTCATAATCCCGCTACCAGCCAAAGAGGCAACAGTATGAGATACATCGAGGAATACAAGCGCAAACTCACTACGGCCGATGAGGCGGTGAAGGTCGTGGAATCGGGCGATGTCATTGATTACGGTTTCTTTAATGGCAAACCGGTTGTATGCGATCAAGCCCTTGCCCGGCGGGCCGAGGAATTGCGAGACGTCAGCGTCTATTCCGCGGTCACAGTCCCTCCATTTCCCGAGGTTGCGAAACACCCGACAAGTTTTTGCTACATGGACTGGCACTGGAGCAAACTCACACGCATGATTCAGGTCAACTTTGAACCGTATTACTCGCCGATCGTATACCAGAAGGCGGCGGATTACCTCCGCAAAATAGATGAACCGCGTTCATACCGCTCCTGCTATTACAATTCAGAGAAAAAAAACAACTCCATCAAGTGGATATCGATATGCCAGGTGAGCCCGATGGACGAAAAGGGGTATTTTAACATCGGCCCACAGAACTCGGAAACATCAGCAAAGGTTGAAACATCGGATGTTGTGATTGTCGAGGTCAATAAAAATCAGCCGGTATGCCTGGGAGGCTCAGAGGAATCAATTCACATTTCAAGGGTAAATTACATTGTTGAAGCACCGGAGACTCAGCAGATCTTCTGCGCCCCTGAATCCCCCTCAATTGAGTGTGACCGCGTGATCGCACAGAACATCATGAACTATATTCATGACGGATGCTGCATCCAGCTTGGAATCGGGGGGATGCCGAATGCCGTGGGACAGATGATTGCTCAGAGCGATCTCAAGGACCTTGGGGGGCATACCGAAATGTTCGTGGACGCCTATGTGGATATGATTGAATCCGGCAGAATGAACGGGGCACAAAAACAGATCGACCGCTACCGCTGCGTCTATACCTTCGCAATCGGCACGCAGCGAATGTATGATTTTATGAACAACAACCCCGCCCTGGCATCATACCCGGTGGAATACACCAACAATCCATCCATCATGGCACAGCTTAATAATTTCATCAGTATCAATAACGCGATTGAGATCGATCTGTTTTCACAGGTGAATGCAGAAAGCGCCATGATCAACGGGGTCCCCCTGCAAATTTCCGGCAACGGAGGGATGCTCGATTTCAGTACGGGATCCCAGCTATCTCAGAACGGTAAAAGTTTTATATGCCTTGCATCAACATACAGGGACAGAAACGGGATCCTGCGGTCGCGGATTGTCCCGACCCTTGAGCCGGGTATAATTGTAACCATACCCCGTCAGCTTGTCGATTACGTTGCTACGGAATACGGCGTTGTACGTCTCACCGCCTGCCCGACATGGATGCGCGCGGAAAAACTCATCAGCATAGCCCATCCCGACTTCAGGGACGAACTGGTGTGTCAGGCGGAACGGATGAGGATATGGAGAAAAAGTAATAAAATCATGTAATACAGTGCGTTATGTTTCCACAACAGGAGGAGAGACAATGAAAAAATTCAGCTATAACGAAGAGGCCCTGAAGAACCTCAAAATAACCGACACATCGATCCTCGACCGTCTGGTTGACGCGGATTCTGCGCGACGGCACCATCTGAACAAGGATCGGTCCCACCGGGACAAACGCCTCTCCCTCAGGGAAGCGATCGGCGAATACGTCCACGACAACGACATCATGACCGACGGCGGGTTCTGTTATGTGCGCACATCGATACAGTCATATTTCGAAATTATGCGGCAGGGGAAAAAAAATCTGCAGGCAATCAGTTCCCCAAACACAAACCACAGTTATATGATAAACGCCGGCGTCTGTTCATATTCGCACAACTCATACCTCGGTGCAGAAATGCGGGGGGTCGACCGCAACTATCAGCGCCAGCTCAAAAACAAACGGGTGACCATACTTTCGGAATGGAGCCACGGTACCATGGCGCAGGGATTCAAGGCGGCCCAGCTCGGCGTCCCCGGGATCTTCAGCAAACAACTGCTCGGTTCTGATATTCTGAAATACAATCCCTTTGTCAGGGTCATGAACAACCCGATTGCGGATGAAGATGACCCGGTTGTCTACATCCCGGCCCTGTATCCGGATGTGACGATCATCCACGTACATGCAGCCGACAGGTTCGGCAACGCGCGCTTTTTCGGGCCATCGGTGAATGATATCGCCATGGCTGCGGCGTCGCGAAAAGTGATCATCACTGCCGAAGAGATCGTTCCCCCCTCCGACATACGCAATAACAACAAAGGGGTCGTTATCCCGTTCATGTATGTCGATGCCGTTGTTGAGCTCCCCTACGGCGGGGTCCCGGGAAGCATGCCTGGGTGTTATTACTGGTCACGCCAGTGGTGGGAAACGGTCTTTAAATGGGTCCTCACCAGCGATGAAAACGTCCAGAAATTCCTTCAGTACTGGGTATATGACTGCAAAGACCAGTTTGATTTTATTGAAAAACTCGGGGGAGCACGGTGGCTGAGCGAGGCCCGCAGGCAGACGAAAGCGGCGGAATACGACAATGAAGACCTCGGGTTTGACTTTAACTATGAACCATTCAACAGGAAGGAATGGAACCCGGGTGACAGACAGAAGTATTATTAAAAAGGAGAAAGACCATGACATCGAATAACAAAAAACCGGCGAACCCCCTTGAGATACTGGCCTATGTTCTTTCAAAACAGATCAACGATAACGAGATCGTTTATATAGGCACCGGCCTCCCCATGGTCGCTGCCATACTCGCCCAGAAGACCCATGCCCCGAATATTACGATGGTATATGAATCCGGTGGCCAGGACCCCATGAGGGGCGACATGCCCTGGTCGGTCGGCGGTCCCTTTACCTGGCGCAAATCCCCGATGATCATGGAGATGCCATACTCATTCGGACAGTGCTACAATGGATATGTTGACAAGGGATTCCTCGGGTTTGCACAGATTGACATGTATGGCAATGTCAATACCCATATGATCGGAAAAGATTTTCTGAAGCCCGACCACCGGCTTACGGGCTCCGGCGGAAATAACGACCTGTCATCCCTTGCAGAGAACATGATCCTTGTGGGGATCCAGTCCCGCGACAAATTCGTTGAGCGGGTCGAGTTTATAAACTCATCCGGGCACCTGACCGGGGGGGATTCCCGTCAGAAAGCCGGACTCATCGGCAACGGCCCGATTGCCGTCATTTCACCGGCAGCGGTGTTCGATTTCGAACCGGTGACAAAACGCATGCGCGTTAAGTCACTCAATCCGGGTCTATCATTTGATTTTTGCCAGCTCGCGTCCGGCTTTCAGTTTGTTCGTCCTGATGGCGATATCCCGACCACTGAAATGCCCCCGGAGGAGATTATCGAACTGATCCGGAACGAGGTTGATCCGCGCGGGGTGTTCACCCGCATGCCATAGAATTACGCTTAAAACGCCCTGACCCCGTGTACTCAACAATAAGTCCTGCGTGCAAGAGCTTGGACCTCCCGATAGATGGCATGATTGGGGTCAGGGCTTTTTTATAACTCACCCGTGGACTCTGATATATTCATCTCAAG
>JBFZEZ010000055.1:0-10536 GCA_041306585.1 Spirochaetota bacterium
TCCAAATTCTTTCGGCAGCAGCCCGGGCTTGAGGAATTCTTTTGAAAACATTGTCTTAATGCCTTCATGGGTTTCCGGATCGATTCCGCGAAGGATGAGCAGGCCTTTTGCGGCCGACAACACTGCATAATAAGCCCTGCTGACTGAGGATCCAAATGATCCTGCCTGTATAAGAATTTCACAATCATGCAAAAGTGCATCAGCTTTTTCGATTCTGTATTGCGAAAGATCTTTTTTCTCATCACTGGTGAGCGTCATACAAGACAACTCCTTCATTTTCGATATTTTTAATAAATGCGCTTTTCATATCCCTGTTTATTGCATATTCCTTTTCAGTATATATCGTGGGCGAAAGCGGTATTTCCAAACCAAGCTCAATGTCATGCAGGACCTGGATTATTTCTTTCCTGTGCCGCAGATCGCGCACAACCACAAGAATATCGAAATCAGAATCACCGGTAAAATCACCCCTTCTTCGGGAGCCGAAAAATATCACCCTGACTACTGATTCAATTCCCGACAATTTCATCGCAATATTTTTAAGTCCCTCTTTTTCATTGCGGGTCAATAGTGGTATTCTGTCCAACGATTCATCTTGCATGTAACCGGCAAACCGCCTTATGTCAATAAATTATTTAAAATATGTCGATCGGCCCCTCGATGTCACCTTCGATAAACTGCCGGGCATGAGGCTCTGACCCGGAAAAAAATTCGTCCGCAGTGCCAACGAACACAAACCGCCCGTCATACAGCAGAGCAATGCGGTCAGCCACCTTCCGCGCGACCTCAAGGCTCTGCGTAACTATAACAGATGTTGTTCTTATTGCATTTCGTATTTCAAGAATAAGGTCGGCAATTGAATCGGACAATATCGGGTCGAGTCCCGCGGTCGGGTCGTCGTACAGGATCACTGTCGGCTCCATGCATACAGCGCGTGCGAGTCCGACCCGTTTCTGCATCCCCCCCGAGAGCTCAGCGGGGAGTTTCGATTCGTTCCCCCTGAGGCCGACTCGCGCAAGCGACTGTTTCACGCGTTCCTCAAGTTGATCACCCGCGGCCCCCGTCCTGCGCAGACCGAACGCCACATTGTCAAACACGTCCATTGAATCGAAAAGCCCGCCCTTCTGAAAAACATACGCAAGGCGAAAATTATCGGCGCCGACATGGCCGAATACCTCCCTCTCTTTAAAAAAACGGCGGATATCCTTCCCACTGATCTCGATAGTACCCCCGAATTCATCGATAAGGCCGGCTATGGCCTTTAGAAGCACCGATTTCCCCGAACCATTTTTACCGAGGACCACGACAGTACTCCCTTCATCAACAGTCAGATCGATGCCGTTAATAATGGTTTTACCGTCAAATGAGATGGTGAGGTTATTTATATGAATCATGAAAAATGTTCACTACCCTACCGGTATTTGTTGTCATGATATTCTTTCAATGAATATAGAATATTCATGTATGAAATATATCGTTCCTCGTGGATGTTCCCCTTCTCGTCCCGGTTCTTAATTTCACATCCCGGTTCGTGGTCATGGCTGCAAGGGGTGAACCTGCATTTTTCACTATACTTTCTGAAATCAGGGAAAAATCCGCTCAGTTCTTCCGGACGAATATCCATGAGGCCGAACTCGCGCATACCCGGCGTGTCTATGATGTAGGTATCCGCCGCTGTGCATACCATTTCAACATTAGTGGTGGTATGCCTCCCCTTCCCGGTACTCATCGAAACATCCGATGTGCGAAGTCCAAGGCCAGGGAAGAGGTCATTTAAAATGGTCGATTTTCCGACACCTGAATATCCTATAAAAATAGAGACCTTCCCCTTCAAATGAGCGCTGATTTCATCAACACCCTCCTTCGTGAGGGCGTTTGTGTAAAATATCGGCATCTTCAGACCCCTGTAATACTGTTCAACAAACTCGCGGTCACCCTCCTGTGCAAGGTCCACCTTGTTTGCGCACAGGACAGCGGGAATGTGTTCTTTTACACCGCGGACAATAAGCCTGTCAACGAACCTAAGATTGATCCGTGGAGAATTAAACGACTGAACAACCACGATCTGGTCAATATTTGCGGCAATAAAATCCTCGAGCTCCCTGTTTTTATCTTTCCGGGTAAAAACATTCCGCCGCTCATGTATTTTGGTTATGACAGCAAGGTTTTCGCCATCCGGATCGAAATCGACCAGGTCCCCCACCGCAAGGGGCTCGGAAAACCTGCGCTCGACTTTCCCGACCTTGAATTTACCCCTAAGTACAGCGGTTGAGTCTTTACCTTCATGATTAAGGGTATAATAACGCCCCATTACTTTAACGATTGTGCCAGTCATAAAATCATAAAAACTCCAAAAAAATGTTCAAGTTATGTTATTGCATGACCGACATTAATAATACAAGTAAAATATGGTAATTCCCTCCCGATTTTACCGTATTTATAAACTTGGCACTGCATTTAAAAAAATAAAAAGGCAGGATAGCCGCCCAGCTATTCTGCTTTTTTATTTTTGGAGCCTCGGAGGTTATTTTCGGAGGGTCAGAGCCTCGAAAGTTAAGCCTCGAAAGTTATTTCCGAGGGTCAGAGCCTCGAAAGTTAAGCCTCGAAAGTTATTTCCAAGGGTCAGAGCCTCGAAAGTTAATTCCGAGGGTCAGAGCCTAGTGAATTATTTCCTTTCCGGGAGCTTCTCCAAAAAAACCGGGGTAAACCCCGAAAGGTCCCCCAGAACCCTCCCCAGTGAGTCCCTGTCATTCACAATAAAGGTAACCCTGTACTCCAGACCTTCGTGCAGGGTAAGCATGGCTCTCCGCAATTTTTTCTTCTTCTGATTTGCGGATATATCGAACTCGATGTCATGGTTTTTTTTATCGTAAAAAATGATCTTTTCAAACACCGTATCATAATTCCGCAGCCTCAGGGTGAGGGTGAGGGTGCTCCCTTTGTACTGCGCCAGGTTCTGAGCAATATCTTTCAAAAGGAGATTTCCCGGGTCCTGCGCGATGACCGGGAGAAGGCCCGTGAAAATGAATGCGCTTATGCTCAACAATAACGGCATGAAAAAATTATTTATCATTGTATACCCCAAACAGTTTTGTTCCATTCGATGTCTAATGGTAATGTTAGTTTCCCGCCTGCGCGGGAATGACATGAGTGAGAAATTCACAACACCCTGATCTCCCTCGCCGCCAGGTACAATTTACCGCTTTCACCTATCGTGTTCAGGAAAACCGCGTCGATCTCGACCATGTCGCCGTCTTTAATCCTCCTGTCAGGGGCCTCGGAATAAATCTCTGCAAGGCCGGCTACGCTCTTCTTGTCCTTGAAGTCGACCATGAGAGTGAACTCGGGCTTGTCATTTTTCATGTGAAGGTTGGTCACCTGCCCGCGCCACTTGACGGCGAACCCCCGGTAAAGATACGTGTCCTTCGCGATCACATCATAAGGGACGGGTTCAAATTTCCTGTCCTCCGCGGATATAACGAATTTAATGAGGAAGTCGGCCTTCTCTTTCACGATAAAACTGACATTGCTATTGAATATCCTGTTCAGGATGAAAAGTCCCTTGTTATACTCGCCAGCTTTTAACAGTTGCTTAGCTTTATTGAAATCGTCAAACAGATCATTGGATGAATAATAAAAAACAGGGACCTTCTCCTTGTTTATCTTCTTGATCAGTTCATACTCCTCCCCTGTGATAGAGACCATATCAACACGGGCCGGATCAATGCCGCGCTTTGGAAACATTCCTGAAATGTCCTTCACCATCGAACCGAACCATCCGATAGAGTGGAGATGAACTGCAATGGCGCCGATGGCAAGGGGGACAGCTGCGTAAAGGATGATCCTCGAGATCAGGGCCGCGTTGATCTTGAAGCGACGAAGCGCCCTGACCGGACGCGCCGGGGCATGCCTGATGTCCCAGGGCTTCAGTCGTTTTTCAATCCGTTCCTCCCGCCCGGAAAATGGGGCTCGGGGTGGTTTGTAGGCCGGCTGGTCAAACGCGTCGATCTTGTATTTCATTTTATGATTTTCGGCGTATTTTTTCAATGAACGCGGGGGCTTGGTCACGTGCACAAAGTCCTGCACGCGGGCATTCTTCTGGAACTCGATAAAATTCTCTGTATAGCTGAGGAGACGCCTCATCCTGTGCAAATACGGATCAGCCGGATACGCGTTGACAAGGTCGACATATATGTTGAAGATCGTTTCACGATTGACCGCCGACTTGAGTTTTAAAAACGCATCAAGCTGGACCAGCGGCAGATAATCCTTGTTTAACGCACGCATCCTGCTCAGAACAGGGCCGATGCGGGTGAATTTGTCGGCGAAAAGATAGGCGATCGCCAGAAGGAGAAAAGGATAGGGATCTTCAATCCCCGTGGCCGTGACTTTTTCGAGGATCAGAATGGCATCAGTATACTTTTTATTGTGGAGCAGTGTGTAGGCATCTTTTACCAGATTATAGGTTGTTTTAAACGATTTCACTATGCCGCTGGCCCCGTTATAATTGTTGTATATCCGGATAATCTGGGATCCGTACCACCTCTGCTACCGCCGCTTGAACAGGCCGGTAATGATATCAAGTAACGATTTATTCTCATCACTCGATTTACCGATGACATATCCGACAAGTATAAGAAGTATGATAATTATGGTTTTGATAAACCCGATTGTCAATAACAGGATGCCGAGAAAGAACCCGACAAATGCTCCGACCGCCTTTCCCGGGTTCTGGTTAATCCAATCGCTGATAAAATGTAATACATTCATATTTCTGTTTTCCCGCTATTTTTTGACACGTTCAACATATTCGCCGGTCTGCGTATTGATTTTGATAATGTCCCCCTCGTTTATGAAAAGGGGGACCCTCACCTCTGCCCCTGTCTCAACCTTCACCGGCTTCAGAACGTTTGTGGCAGTGTCGCCCCGGACTCCAGGCTCTGCATAGGTCACCTTCAGCGCCACATTTGCCGGCGGATCGACAGTGATCGGCTCACCTTCATATATTGTGATATCACATATATCTTCCTCTTTCATAAACTGGAGGGCATTGCCGATAGCCTCCTTGGGGATCGACTCCTGCTCGTATGATTCGGTGTCCATGAACACGAGATGGTCCCCCTCATCGTAGAGATACTGCATCTGTCGCTTATCAAGGCGGATATCTTCAACTTTTTCAGCCCCTTTGAAAGTAATATCGTGGATCCCGCCCTTCTTAATATTCCGCATCTTCGTGCGCACAAAAGACCCGCCCCGTGCAGGTTTGACATGCTGAGCGTCTACGATCGAGAAAAGCTCTCCTTCAACCTTTATAACTGTCCCTCTGCGTAAATCATTTACTGAAATCATACAAACCCCTCATAAAATAATTATATCCTTCGACGAATGTGTCAGAACTTCATGCCCCCTGTCAGTGACCAGGACCATGTCCTCAATACGTATCCCGCCTTTCCCGGGGATATAAATCCCGGGTTCAATCGTTATCGTCATATTTTTCCTGAGCCGCAGGGGCCCCTGTTTCACAGCAGGAAGTTCATGGACCTCGAGGCCGACCCCGTGTCCAAGCGAATGACCAAAATTATCCCCGTACCCTTCATGTGATATGATATTTCGGGTTATGGAATCGAGCTTCCCGACGGTAATACCAGGCTTAACAGCCGCGACAGCGCTCTCCTGGGCCCTTCTGACAATCGCGTAAATAGCCTCAAAAAGCGGGTCTATGCTACCCACAAACATGGTTCTTGTCAAGTCTGAATTGTACCCCATGTACTCGCACCCCATATCGATAAGAACGATATCCCCTTTCTCAATCTTCCTTTCAAAGGATGTCTCGTAATGCGGCATTGATGAACCCCTGCCGGAAGCGACTATCGAATTGAAGGAGGTGCGACGGCACCCGTTCCTTTTGTAAAAATTTTCAATTTCAATTGAAATGTCCCATTCCGTGATTCCGGGTTTTATAACCCCTTTCAGGTGGTCAACGCACCGGTCGGTGATACCGGCGGCCTTTCTGAGTATGTCAATCTCACCTTCATCCTTGATCATGCGTATTATATTGACCTCGTCCCTGCCCGGGAGAAGACGGACACCCCTGAGCTGACGGTTCATTTCAAGATAATTTGAAAGGGGAAGCGAGTGCTCTTCAAGATATAATTTCTTCATCCCGAGGTCTTTCACGATCCCCTTAACGGTTGAAAAAATGTCTTTTTTTAATAGAACAAGTTCCATATCGCCGGTGAGCAATGTACGCGCATACTCTTCATAACGCGAGTCGGTAATAAAAAATGATTTCCGTGCGTCGACAACCAAGTATGCAAATGAACCGGTATAGCCGGTCAGGTATCTGATATTATTAAGATCACTCACCAGGTAGGGGAACTTCCCCTCTTTGCGAAGATTGTTGCGAAGCTTTTTAATTCTCATAAATTATAATTATTCATTTCATGATGGTATGATGATATTCACATAATTTCAAGCCGGGGTCTTACCGGGTCTTCAACGTATATGTTTAAGTTCCACTGGCCAAAATTATTTGGATATCATCGTACCCGCGGTTTTTGGGCAATTACTTTTTCATCGGGAACATTTTAATTTTCAGCAATTGTTTACAAACACCGAATACGTACCAATGAATTTCCAATTTTAGAGCAACATGCGCTGTTACCGCCCGATACTGATTTCGACGTTCATCCCCCGGGAACCATCATATACAAGCTCCCCTTTGATCTGCTTGGCCAGCATATCGACCAGCATAAATCCGATGCTGCCGCTCTTTAAGGGGTCAAAGCCGCCGGGGAGTCGGATGCCGTTAAACGACAACACGGGATCCCGCCTGCGCGCATGTCAGTCAGTCAAATAAAAATTGAGCTTTTTCAATTCATCCGCATTCAGGTTAAGAAACTCAATGCCGATTTCATACGTTTTGTTGTCCGGGTTCACTTCTACCCTTACAACCCGTGCTTTCCCTTCAAAAAAATCGAATGAACGCGGCTTTAAAAATTGCACATTGTGAATGGATCCCAAGGGTAGCGGGATATCACTTTTCAGCAGGACACCGGTTGCGCTCACATTCACAGAGATGCTGACTTTCGCTCCAACGGTGTCGTTCCGATCCGGCTCTCCCTGTATTCTTATATTGAAATCACTTTTTACCCTCTGATATCTTCTTCTTTCTTCCGACATACGCTTCTCCTTGATAAATTGTATTTACTCAGCTCCAGTGAGTAACGTCCATGTCATTCCCGTGAAGACGGGAATGATATAATTGAAGAGTCGATAATTACCCCCCCAATATAACCTTTGATGAAAATTTTATTGACTTTCATATTTTAATGATATATCATAAATTTCCTGAATAATCAAATCAAAAAAAATTAATTTATTAATAAATACGCAGTAAAAAAATGGGAAAAATTAATGATCCGGTGTTAAAAACAAGCAAAAGGTCGCGTTTGCTGATCATTGGCGTCATATGCGTTATCATCGTCCAGATCGCTGCATCAGTAGTCATTTCTTCACTGATGGTGCAGAAAATCGAGACCACCAGGGTGGATGAATTGAGGAAATCATGGGATAATTTCCTCGACCAGAAATTTAAAGAAGTATTCAATTACGTCCTGGGGTATTCACTGTGGACTGAATTAAACATCGGCATTAAAAATTCAAACGGAATGATGACCGAGGAACAAAAAAAAACCTGGCTCAGCCAGAACGAGACCCAAAATGACATATGTGCAATTATAAGATACGGAAAAGTTCTCGCATCCGGCGGTAAAGAGTTTGAGAAACTGGAATTCCTGCTGGGCGATCCTATGATGAAAAAAATATATCAGCAGACAAATAAAACACTGAAATCAGAATTAAAACGTTACATACTCAATTATCCTGCAATGACAATAATGCTGATTGCTTCTCCCCTATATGACGATAACGGCGAGGTCATCATAACCGAAGGGGTTACTATTTATGGAAGAATCGTTGAAAACAATTTTGAAGTTGCGAGTTCGTTTTTAAACTCATCATTGAAGATTGAAAATAAAAACATCGGCAACCCGAATGGGTTTATAATTGAGATAAAAGACACTTTCAATATAAAAAATATACGTTACTTGCACGTTACCCCGAAACTGAAAATCGGAAACCTTGTTTTTTTTCCATTATCAGCAATCACCGGGATGCAGGTCATAATTGTTGTCTTCATTATCCTGACCTTCCTCCTGTTATTAAAAGGAATAACAGCCCTGACAGTTGAACTCAGAAAGACCCGTGACGCCCTCTGGGGAGAGATGGAGCTTGCCCAAAAAATACAAACCTGCCTCCTCCCGCAGAACCCGCAGGACCGGAAATACGACATCGCCGCGACCATGATACCGGCCGCAGTAGTCGGCGGAGATTATTACGACTTCATCACAGGCGACGATGGGCGGCGGTGGATAGCAATCGGCGATGTAAGCGGTCACGGGGTATCCGCAGGCCTGATCATGATGATGGCTCAAAGCGTTGTCACTGCGCTTATAAAAAACAAACCGGGCATATCGACAATAGAAGTTGTGTCGCACCTCAACACCGTATTGTATCAGAACATACGAGAGCGAATGAAGCTCATGGACTACCTGACATTTTCAATACTTGTGGAAAATAAACCTGGAACGTTTGCTTATGCAGGCATGCATGAAACCATCCTTGTATATCGCACAGCAACCCGCACCTGCGAAGAAATCCCGACCACGGGGCCATGGGTCGGCATGATGGAGAATGTTCAGCCGCACCTGAAGGAGGGAACTTTCAGCCTTCAGAACGGAGATACACTGGTGCTCTACACCGATGGTGTCATTGAAGCAGCGAATGCCGACAACAAACAATTCGACGTTCCCGGCCTCAAGCAGTCGATCGAAAAAAATGCGCAGCTTCCTGCAGCTGAAATTGTGTCTGCAGTTGTGAATGACGTCAAAAACTGGCTGAAAGAACAGAAAGATGATATCACGATAATGGCATTGAAATATCTCGGAAAATAATCTTTGGTTCGCGGTTACATCTTATAAGATTCTGACGTAAAAAGAGGGTGATACCATATGGCAGAACAAAACAGGACTGGAATCGGATTCGTCAACATAACTTTTGGACCATGCTGGAATTATGTGGCGGTAATAAGAAGTTTCCTGCAGAATTTCGTCGCGGTCAGCGTCCCCGATCATCAGCTTGCTGACAAAATATCCCTCGCGGTAAGTGAACTTCTGGAAAATGCAGTGAAATACACATCAAAAAACGAGATAGACGTTAACCTGAGAATAATTACTGAAAACAAACAGATCGAAGTTACGGTCTCAAATGGCCTCACCGAGGAACAGCGGAAAACACTCGAAAAAGAAATAAAAGAAATAAACACGGGAACCCCGCTTGAAGCCTATCTGAATAAAATGCGTCAGGCGACAACCCGTACTGACGGAAAAAGCGGGCTGGGACTGGCGCGAATTCGCCACGATGCAAATGCCGAATTGTCTATGGAAATGAAAGATACATTAGTAATCATGAAGGCTTTATTCGATATTACATAGGAATGATGCGGCATGCCTCATTATATAATTTCTTGAGTTTATCTTAAAGTAACGGGAGATACCATATGGCAGCATTACAAATTGACCCCTGTACGATGGAAAAAGCCAAAGTCGTCATCCAGGAAACCGGCGGGGTCCCTGAGATTGTTTTTACCGGCATTATCGACATGTCAGACCCTTATGCCATAATCTACCCCTTCCTGAATGCCATACACAAAAAATTGGTTGAGCAGTCTATACCCGAGGTCCGGTGCAATTTCATGAATCTCGAGTTCATCAACTCATCAGGGATCAAGGCTCTTGTGTCATGGCTCTCGGCCATTTCAGATATGCCGAAGAACAAGCAGTATGTGACAAAAATCGTTTACAATAAATCAATAACGTGGCAAACTACCGGATTAAAAACCCTTGTCTACCTGGTACCGGATAAAATCATACTCGAAGGGCAATAAAAAAAACCATCGGCTTAATCGGTAATTTTCCGTACTTCATCCTTTGCTTTTTCTGCCGCATCATTCACCTTCTGCTTTGCACCATCATGCAGATTCTTCATGTCGTCCATTTCTTTTATTTTCTTTTCGACTGCTTCTTTTACTCTCCCGCTTTCATCCCGGGACTTCCGGTTCTGCCCATCGATGATGTTTTTCATTTTTTCTCGTTTCAGCTGAACTGCTTCTGTGATCCGCGTGCGTTCGTCAGCGACCTTCTTCTTTATATCGTCACTGATTCCCTTAATATTTTCAGATATACCCTTGAGTTCTGAAAGATTTTTCTGACTCAATGAGTGTACAACCATTCGTTTCTCACGGGCGAATTCCACGACTTTTCCTCCCTCAAGCATGAAAGGATTCAGGGAGGCATCCCCGGCTTTACTGACCTCGATTTTGCCGTTTAAACATGAAACAGCCCCCTTCCCTTCATCTTCGGATACAAGAAATTCCGTACCGCGCACAGCAGCTGTTGTCGTAACTGTCTTTATGAC
>JBFZEZ010000056.1:0-4401 GCA_041306585.1 Spirochaetota bacterium
CAAAAGGTTATCGCCCACTTGAAGGGACGAGACATTCAGGTACAACATCATGCGGTCAATATGTTTGACATTCTCGACGTGATGAAAAAAATCTCCCGCATTATTGTCATTGAAAAATCGAGGGGCAATAATATTTATGTGAATATGTCCTCATGTGGAAGAAAGACCTCATTTGCTGTTACAATTGCTGCTTTGGTCCATGAAATAGGCGTATATTATGTTGCTGCGGATGATTATTCAACAGGAAAAAATGCGGATAAAGAATTCGATCATGGGATGAGTATCGTCGAATCCGCTAATCTGGAACTTCTTCAGCAGTTTCGTATAATGATGCCAGAGAAAACCAATATTTTGCTTCTTGCTGAGTTATATCGTCGGAAAATAAACAATAAACCTGACATGAAAAGTGAGGACATAATTGTTTTTTTTAATGAACAGAAGGTATACGGGTTTGATAAAAAACCCGAAGATAAACGGGGACTTGAAAAATCAAAATTAATGCGGACCCTTTTAAACCGTATTAACCGGAATCACCTCAAAGAACTTATAGAACAGGAGTATATTGAAAAAAGGAAAGCAGGCAAAGAATTTTTTGTGAAGATTACCGATGCAGGGGCTCACATCGCTTGTGTGAGTGGATTGGTTGAGTGACGTAATCACGTAAAAAATGAAAACTTGAACATCATTCGAACGCCCGAAGGTGTTTCTATCCAAATTAAAGGTGTATTATCGAGATATCTGAGTAATTTTTTTGGAGATATTCAGCAAGGATTCTTCGATGACAGTGATCAGGTTCTGGTTCAAAGCACAAGAGACAGGCACGGTTCAACATTTTCTTTGAAAAATCATCGAGAATTTTTCTTTCCTTAATTATTTTAAGATATTCTCTTCTGTATTCGCTCCATGTTATCTCATCGTTTTGATAATCCTTGATTAATTCATCTGTAGGAGCGCATTGGTTCATTTCGGAATAACTGATACCTGAAATTCGATCCAGGAAAAAGGGGAGATCGGATTTTTTTGAAAATCCTGATAACGCACCAACTTTTAACCGGATATCGATCACGGATTTTACATTATTTTGTTCAAGCAATGAGAAAAATTCCTCTGCTGTTTTTTTAGTGGACCCAATAGTAAAAAGTTTCATCAATCTCAAATCCCACATTTTAGATCTTTTAAGAAATATTCGATGGACTCTTGGTTTTCAAATCATCTCATTTAATAGTTCGTTTTTGAGTTCTTCGATGAATATTTCCACATCTTTGGCGGCTTGTCCTCCGGCATATCCTTTTTCCATGGATGCCTTCAATGAGGACCCCATGATATAAAATTGGCACAATCTGCCTGGACTTTTCTGCATCGATGATGAGTGTCATATAAGGTAATTCTCTTCCACAAACTGCAGCACATCCGTTATGTCTGCAAGGGTCACATCAGCCTTCTCAATTCTCTCTTCATGAAAATTTCGGTCCCCGTAGCTCGCGTATGCGGTCCGCATTCCCGCTTTTTTTGCAGGACCAATATCACGCCGAAGGCTGTCCCCTACGACAAGCACTTCTTCAGGCCGGATTCCGAATCGCTTCAGAGCAAAGAGAAAGACACCAGAATCGGGTTTTTTCATGCCGGTCATATCTGATGTAACAACTAAGTCAAACAGTGACAAAAGACCTGTTTTTTCCAGCCGGGCGATGGCATTTTTTGTCCGGGCATCGGTCACCACCATCAAGATAAGCCCCTTCTCTTTCAGCTTCAGCAAGGTTTCCCTGATGTTGAGATACGGACGGATCGTTCTGAGCTTTGTCTCCTCGTAAATGCGACAGCATTCCGGGAATTTCTCTTCGGAAATACCGTTGTCGGCGAGAAAATCCCTGATATGCTCCAGGTCCTCAAAATGACGGCCATCACGAAGGAAATAATATAAAAGCTTCATGCTGCAGTCGAGACCGATGGATCGGTTAACCGCCTCGCAGGCCGCTATCTTAGCCTCAACGAAGTCGAACAGCGTGTTGTCCATGTCAAAGATGACGGCGCTTATTTTTCGATCTTTAACTTCATTAATGCCCGGCATAGTTCTAATTCCTTTACAAAAGTATCGTACTGGTCACTGTTCCTGAAGACTGCCTTCAGGTGCTGGTCCCTGTTGCCCTTGCCCTTGTATTCACCAAAGAGGATGACTGAGTTGCATTTGACGAATCCGAAGGCCGTTGCGAGCCTGAAAAGAAGCCTGATGACATCCTTCGGGGCAACCTCGCGAGTTTCAATGGTCTCGGGGAACTCAAAATGCATGAATGCAATCCCCTCGGCCTTGCATAAAGACGCAACATTCACGTCTGCGGTCAGGTGAAACGGCATGCTGTATTTCTCCCGTTCGAATTCCCGCAGTGACCGGACAATGACTGAATCGTTCTTTTCCTTATCAGCCCCCGATGGTTCTACCTCTTTTACGAGACAGGCCTTATCCCGGATCTTTTCCAGTTCCGGGAGTGCAGCATATGCTGCAAGCCGGGATCGCTTTGTCTTGCGGTTGACGAGTTCGTCAAGAAGTCTCGCCTCAAACGGGGCGCAGCGCTTCATCTCCGAGATTGTCACGGGAGAATACTTGTAATTAAGAGAACTTTTGATCTCATTCTCAACCGTATCAACGACCAGGAAGAGTGATGGATCGATACAGGACCGCGATGGAAAACCGTCATAGAGCATGTTGGTATCAAGGCTGAAGACAACGTTTTTGTTCATCGTCCCGTATAACTGCCGCTGGGCATCGAACTCCTCCTGGTTTGTATACCTGATGATCCCTGCGACCAGCATGGACTGGAGCAGGTCATTATAGGATGGTATTTCATGCGCATTATCGCCATATGTCATTCGTGCATCGTCAAAATCCTCGCGGACGGACAACATATTCATTGTATAGCCCGGACCCGAGGGTCTCAGGGAGAGGAGGTCGAATTCGTAAAGAGGATACTTGAGGATAATTTTTTCCTTCATCAGGTTCAGCAGCACCTGGAGTTCAGGCACATCAATGATGACTTCAGACTCCATTCCGGGCCCTCACTGCCTGTTCCTTGAAATCGTACAACGTCTGGACCTGGTGTGGGATCATCCAGTAGGGCCTGGCAACATCGTCCATCGTTGAAATAGCGAGGTAAAAGACGTGATCAACATCGTTCAGCGTGATGGGCAGAAGCGTCCCGGCAACGAGGGCTTTCCTTCCCGGAGTTATATCAATGGCAACAGAAGCGCCGTCCTTTTTATGAGACTGTATCAGTGCGTATACTTTTTTGTAGACGTCCACGATGTCGGCCTCGTCGACCATGATGGAAGTGATCTCCGGGGAGAAGTCGTGTTGTTTCGAGATAATCCGCAGCCCTTCGGTCACCTGTGCAGTATCTGCGTGGAAGGGCTTTTCGACAACAATGAAAATGGTATCAGGGTAATAGCCCCGTTCCTGCACTACGGCAGTATAGGTGTTCAGGAGCGCCCATACAGACCGTCCAAGCAGGCTGAGGTATACTACTTCAGAGGACAAGGATATCACCGTTCAGGAGGGCGTGTACGTTATCAGAGCGTTCAGAAAACCAGCCCGGGTTCGTTGTATGCACTGGGATCAGGACATCAGGGTCCACCTGGTCAATAACCCACGCAAGATCATCAGGTGATGCATGGCCTGATGCATGATATGCCTGATCAAAAACAGGTGTGCCTTCGGAGTCCAGGGTAAACCCGCAGGCCCGGATCCCAAACCGCCCCAGCCACTGCCAGAGCCGTCTGAAATCAATCATCATCTCTTCACTGAAAGCCTCACAGGCCGAGTAAAGATAGGTACCCTCGGACGGGTCTATATCAAGGAGGTGGTTCATGTCAAAGAACGAGAAACAGAGGAGGTAAGAGTCCGGATATTTTCTAATCGTTTCGTGGGTGACATAGTGACTGTCCGGCTGCTGCTCAACAACCTCAGCCTCCCATTTCCGCGTCCTGCCGCTAAGTTCCTCATAGATTGCAAACTGACCGGTCCGACAGACGCCATCAGCACATTCCAGCGCATGGAGCATGTAGGCATCCCGGGCGGTGACGACAAGTGTTCTCCCGGTTTTTTCTGCGATGCTGGAAAAAGAGTCGAGCCGTTCGAAATTTCTCGGGGAAAAATCGGCGATTACCAGCCCCTTCGTATTTTCAACCGCAGCCTGGCAGGTCTCGCAGACACTCTCTTCAGTCGCCTGTTTTTTACCCGGGCCGTCTCCTTCGGGACCGGTATGCCGGCTGGTCCGTGTGCCTTCGATGATGAGCACCGATGCATCCTTTGCATGGTGCACAAAGGTTCTTGTCTGAGATTCCTGTCTGCCATGAAGCCTGAAGTCGCCGGTATATGCAATGGTCTGGTCAGCTTCAAGGAGGTACGCA